>CAXGRO010000289.1:0-7211 GCA_964012055.1 uncultured bacterium | reverse complement strand
CATGCTCAAAATTACAGTGGCCAAATGTGTCGCACTTTAACCAAACCGCTTCTCAAATAATACCATATTAATCAGTTTTACTCGTTTATATATCATATTTTCTTTTTTTCCCTCACTGCATGCAGTACATTGAATTTTTAACAATGTCCAATGGGCCCTATCAACACCCGTCTTCAGTTCCATGACCATCGACATCACGGAGGATTAAATCCTTGACTACTGCTCCTTTCCGCATCGCCATCATCGGCCACACCGGTCGCGGCAATTACGGCCACGGGCTCGATATGGCCTTTGTAAATATCGATGGCGCCGACATCGTCGCCCTGGCCGACCCGGACTCCGAGGGCCGCAAAGCTGCCGCCGAAAAAACCGGCGCCGCCCGCAGTTACGCCGACTACCGCGAGATGTTGCAAAAAGAACAGCCCGATATCGCCGTGGTGGCCTCGCGTGAAATTGGCGACCACCGCGATCTGGTGCTGGCCTGTGCCGAGCACGGCGCCCACATCTACCTGGAAAAACCCATAGCCGCCAGCCCGGGCGAAGTCGACGAGATGCTGGCGGCCTGCGAAAAGTCCTCATCCCAACTCATCGTCGCCCACCCCTGGCGCGGCCATCCACCTATCCAGCACGTAGCCATCCCCCTCATCAAAGAGGGCAAGATTGGCGGCCCGTTCCTGGCGCGCATCTACGGCATGGGCGGCGAGCACGGCGGCGACCAGCTCTTTCTAGACCTCTACCCCCACTTCTTTGACTTCCTCTGGCAACTCTGGGGCGCTCCCCAGTGGTGCCAGGCCCATCTCACCCAAGACGGCCGCAGCGCCACTCCCGCCGACCTCAAACCCGGCGTCGAGGGCATGGGCCTGGTGGCCGGCAACGGCATCCGCGCCTATTACTACTTTGAAGGCGGTTTTGCCGCCGACTTTGAATCCTACCAGGGCGACGGCAAAGAAAACCCCTACCGCATAGACATTCACGGCACCGCCGGCACCCTTTCGCTGCCCGGCCCAATGGTCAATAAACCCGACATCTACTTCCACCCCCTGACCAACCCGGGTTTGCTCGACGACGACCGTTGGGAGGTCGTGCCTTCGGAGCCGCCGCCCGATGCCCACAAATGGCACAACGCCCACCAGCGCATGGCGCGCTCGATGATGGCCATGCTGCGCGGCGAAGCCCCCGAATATTCCCTCGTCCAGGGCGCCGACGCCCGCATGCACCTCGAATGGGCTATGGCGGCGCACGCCTCGCACATGGCTAGCGCTCGCGTCCACCTGCCTTTGGACACGGCCGCCAACCCTTTTGACAATTGGAGCTAATGCGCCGCATCTGGCTATTCTCCCGCTCCATCGATCTCTTCGTTCTGGGGTTGCCGGTGTGGACCACCTGGACCATTTGCTTTTCTCTATCCGAACAAACGCTGTCGAACGCGCTGCCGCTGTGGGTGTGGGCCGTCTTTATCGTTGGCATCGACGTCAGCCACGTCTGGTCTACCCTCTTCCGCACCTACTTGGATCGCGAGGAATTTTCCCACCACCGCAACGTGCTGGTTCGCACCCCCCTTGTGGCTTTTGCCGTTTTCTTTATTATCGCCAGTTTTTCGTCGCTGTGGTTCTGGCGCACCATGGCTTATCTGGCGCTCTTCCACTTTGTCAAACAACAATACGGTTTCTTTGCCCTCTACCGCGGCCATTTTAGGTTCGCCCCTGCGCGCAAAATATTCGACGACATCAAAGTCATTTACCTGGCCACCCTGTATCCGGTCGCCTACTGGCACCTAACCGACGACCGCAGTTTCACATGGTTCGTCAGCGGTGATTTCTTTCCACTCCACGCGCTCCTGGGCAGCGGCGTAGAATTTCTGCCCCCCCTGGCCCTGATCGGCAATATGTGCTACTGGGTTGTTATCGCCGGCTGGTGCATAGAAGAGGTCTACTACTGCCGCAAACACGGGGTGGAATTGCCTCTGGGCAAGATCCTCTGGCTCTTAACCACGGCGGGCAATTGGTATCTGGGCATCGTCTATTTCAATTCCGACATCGCCTTCTCGCTGACCAATGTCGTCGCCCATGGCGTGCCCTATCTCGCCCTCATCTTCTTCTACGTCGAAAAAAAGAAAGGACTCAAAGCGCGCCGACCAATCTCGCATGCCCAGATTGGTCTCCATCTGACTTTTATGCTGGGTATCGTTTTACTGCTGGCCTTTGGCGAAGAATATCTGTGGGACATGTTCCTCTACCGCGAGCGCGGCGCCATTTTTGAATGGCTTTTCTCCTACCCTATTCGCGCCCTGCAAACACCTTTAGGCCAGGCGCTGGCGCTGGGGCTGCTTTCCGTCCCCCAGGTCACCCACTACATCCTCGACGGTTTCATCTGGAGAAGCAACGCCAAAAATCCCTATCTCAAACAGGTATTCGCCTAAATTGCAAGGAGGAACACCATGAACCTCGTTTTTGTCGGTTGTGAATACACCGGGAAATCAACCCTGGCCCCAGAAGTTATGAAGTGGGCAGAGGTCACCCTGGGAGGCACCAGCCACTTCCACGACCACTTTAGCGTGCCCTCTAGCGAACTGACGTCCGAAGCACAGGAATCCATGCTGCAGGCCCATCCCCAGATTGTGGAAATGTTCCAGCGCTACATTATTCACTACCACCTCTCGCAGGATTTTTATAAAAACCCCGACCACAACTTAATGGGGTTTGTCATCGAAGAAGCGGTCTATGCGCCATTGTACTACGGCTACAGCTGCAAGGACAGCGGCGCCCCCTTCCGCAGCCCCGAGGGCCAGCGCACCGAAATGGCGCGGCGCTCCGAAGAGGTCATGCTGGAGCGTGCCCCCGACACGGTGCTCGTCCTCTTTAAGGCGACGCCGGAAGTCATAGCCCAGCGCATGCGCGACAACCCGCACCCGCACCAGATTGTGCGAGAAGAGGATATCGAATATGTCCTAGGACGATTTGAGGAAGAATTTGCAGCGTCACTCATTCAAAAACGCATCGTGCTCGACACCTCGTTATCTATCGTAGAAGAAACTCTGGCCGAATTCATTAAAAAATACGAGCCGTTCTACTCCAACGCCGATCTGCTGCGGCTCGAGCAACAAGCGCAATAAGCGCGAAAGGAGTCCTCATGTTCCATCCCGCTATGAAAACATTTTTTTGATGCCGAGGGTTACCTAGTGGTCGACAACGTCTTTAGCGACGCCGAACTGGCCGAGGTGCGCCGCCGCACCGATGCGATCATCGCCGATTCGACCAGCGCGCCCGAGGGCGTCTCCGTGGGCCGCGAGGGCGATACGCTGGTCGACAAAGCGGACGCTGCAGCCAACAATCAAGCGGTGCGCAATATCAGTTTTTTAGTACGCGCTGATCCCGTTTTCCGCGCCTTTGCGCGCCAGCCTAAATTGCTGGAGTTGGTGCGCGGTCTCATTGGCCCGTGCGTCAAAGTCTTCCGCGACCAGATGCTGCTCAAGCCGCCCGGCGACCAGGCCAAACCGCCGCACCAAGATCAGAGTTATTTTCTCGTGCAGCCCCAAGACGCCCTAGTCACTGCCTGGATCGCCCTCGACGATGCCACCGCTGACAACGGTTGCATACAATACATCTCCGGCTCGCACCGCTACGGCATCTTTCCCAACACGGCCGCCCCCCAACGCCCAACGCACCACGTTCCCAACACCGGCAATCTTGAACTGACGACGCCGGTTGAATGCCCGGTAGCGGCGGGCTCGATTATCTTCCACCACGGGTGCACCTTGCACAACAGCGCCGAAAACCGCACAGACACCTGGCGCCGAGCGCTGGTTTTGCACTACACCACCAGCGAATCGCGCTCGGAACGCGAGCAACTCAATCGCGAGGTGTCACTGGAAATCGATTGAAATTGATTGACGGAGCAGGACCTAACTACTATGAACTCGGTATAGTCGGCGAAAAATAGCTACGCCAATCCCTCCGGATTCTGGCGCTCAAAAGTATCGCGGCCCCATTAAATAGGCGCGTCCACATCCAGCGGCGCCTCGGGCAGGACCACCCGCTCGTCCGTCGCCGCGTCAAAAACCTTGCGACCGGCCACCCAGGTCTGTACCACATCAATCTGCGGCACACCTGCCTCTCGTTCGCCGTATTTGTACACCGTTAACGACGCCTCCTTGCCTGGCTCCAGCCCCAGACGCCGATCTAACCCCATCATGCGCGCCGGGTTGATGCTGGCCAGCCGCCAACCGTCGGCGTGTGACAGTTTTGCTCTGGCAATGACAATTTCCGTACACTCCAGTAGATTGCTGGCGCTGCCGGCCAGATTTTTGGTCCCGGGCAACACAATGCGGCCGGACGGCAGCATCTCGATCTGGCGCTCGCGCACCTGGTACATGCCCGGTTTCATGCCCCCCAAAAGCACGCTGTCGGAAATGATGAGCGAGCGCTCCAAACCCTTGGCGTGCACCATGGAATACAAACACTCCGGCGGCAAGTGCTGATCATCGGATATAAAAGAAGCAAACAGTTCTCGACTCGCCAGCTGGTACCAGAGATAGTTATTGTGCCGCTGCACCATGTCGTGCGCCCCATTGCCCAGATGCGTCGACAGCGTCGCCCCGGCCGCGACGGCCGCCGCCAGCGATTGCCGATCCAGATCCGTGTGCCCTAAGGCAACCTTTACACCGGCTTCCACACACCGTTCGATAAAGGGAATGGCTCCCTCCACTTCCGGCGCCAGGGTCACCAGTTTGATGCGCCCCCCAGAGGCTTCTTGCAAACGCTGAAATTCGCCCCAATCCGCCGGCCTCACATATTCCAATTGGTGCGCCCCCCGCGGCCCCTCCACCGACGAGAGAAAGGGACCTTCCAGGTGCATACCCGGGATCGACGCCGCCAGATCTGCGTCCGCGTCCAGTGCCGCGGCGCAGTGGGCAAAAGCGCGCTCCATAACTTCTGGCGCCGCCGTGGTAATGGTGGGCAACCACCAACCAATCCCCTTTTCCCGCAGCACCTGTGCTATCCACGCCAGCGCGTCGCGCTTATCTTCTGCGGCAATGCGACAGGTGCGGCCAGCATACCCGTTCACCTGAATGTCAAAGAGCGTAGGGCCAATGCACAGGTCCGTCTCAGCATTGGACTTTTCCACCGTGCCAATAGTTTTTCCTTCGAAGTGTATTTCACATACTTCGTCCAGTAACGGCACATAACCCACTAGGCAAGTCACACAAACCCTCCTTTTTTCTACTCAAACGAGATAAATTGCCGCAGCTGTACGGATAAAATATATTATCCGCCCACCTTCAACTTGTAGCAAAGGACCTGCCGATGTCCCACCGCCCTCTCTCCCGCGGCACCCTCATCTGGTCCGGTGAACACTGGATCAATTACCTACGCCCCCCCGACTCCGACGCCGATACGGGCATGGTCAGCCTCTACCACGCTTATTACAGCCCGGCCGGCCAAGGCACCACCGCCTGTGTATCCATAAATGGCGACCCCGGTTTTGCCGCCGTCTGCACCGACAATCCCGAGTTCGCCGAGTTTATTCTCGACACTATGATTCGCGGCGGTGGCGGCCCCTTTGATACCGATCTGTCCGTCGTCGACGCCCAGTTTAGCCGCGGCGGCGATATTCGCAGCAACCCGTCCTGGCACATTGTCGCCGGCGACCAGCGCATTCGGGCCACCTGGTCCAAGATACAACCCCAACTGGTGGGACCGCCCACGATCCACCCTCGCATCGTCTTCACCGTGCTCTGCTTCACCGACGAAGGGTCTATCGAGTTAAACGGCCAATCCGTAGCAGGCCAGCCCTACCCTCGCGAAGCGTGGAGCCAGAATTTGGGCAAACCCCATAGTTCCTGCGTATTTGCCCTGGCAGAAACTATGATCGCGGCGGAATAATCTTGGTCGGCCAAGATCATGTGTGCTAAAGAAATCGCAGACCAGCTAAAAGGCAAACTTCCTCGCCGCCGATAGTTTTAAACTAACATCGTCGCGTTTATTGTCGCCGGCCACGCCCACTTCAACACTGCCGCGCAACAAAGTTCCTCCAAACTCGCGCTGCAACGCCGGCTCCAGTTCCACCGCCAGATTATCCCCCACTTCTTTATTTTGCGTCTCGACCTGCAATTCGGCCAGGGCCTTCCACCCGCCCATTTCTCCTCTGTAATGCAAGCGATAATCAAAGGCAAAGCCCCCAACTCATAGGCATCCCCACCGGCCACCGTCAGCTTGTTTACCAGCCGCTGTGTCCCCCCGCCGTCGGTCCGCTGCACCATAATAGCCCAGCCATTGTTGTCGAGCCCCAGAATGGCCGGCGTAATGTGCAAACCAGATTCTAACTTGGATGTGAGCTGCCACTTGAAACCCCAGACAAAACGAGAGACCTTATTGTCGTCGTTGTCGGGCTGGGCGTCGAGTCGTAAACTCGTATTGCCATTTTTATTGCCGTACTTGGCGTTAAAGGCAAAGCGAAACTTGTCGCCATTGCCCAGATCCCCACGTCCGCAAAACTGGGACTGAAGCCAATGGCCAGTTCGGGGTTTTCTTTGGCATCTCGTATGGTGCAATAGACATTTAAGTGTAACCCTTCGACCTCCTCCCCTTCCTGCACCAGCGAGGTCGTAAAAATCTCCGTATCAAAGTCGTCGAATTCCTCCGCCCACAACGCCGCCGACGCCAGCATAACGACAATGCCCATCAGCAAATTTAACATGGCTCGTCTCCAGAAATCTCTTGTAAGTTCACTCAATCCCCCGGCGGCGCCACGCGCCCGCCGTCCCACGTATGCGGCTTGTCCGTCGCCGAGGGCCAGTAGCCCTTGGGGTCTTCATCCCAGGTCTCGCCGCACAGCGAGCTGATCAAACGCCACTCGCCGGCGCCAAAATCCGGCTCCGGGTGGTAGAGAAAGCGCTTTAACCCAGCCTCTTGCGAGGCCGTGAGAATGCCGTGCAAATCCCGCACCGGCATCTGATCGCCGCCGTGTGGCCCTCGCCCCGTCGACACCCAGGCGATCACCTTGTCGGGGTCGCCAATGGCTTCCAGCGCCCGTTGTGTCTCGCTGTAGACGATCTTGGAGAAAAACTCCGGCGGAAAACCCATCTCCATATCGTCCAGCGCCTGCACTCCGGGCAACTCAATGCCCAACAGCGCCTTGACCACGGCAAAACAATCGGCTTCGGTCAGCGACGGGTTCCACTTGCCCAAACGTTTCACCCAGCGCCAGATGGT
>CAXGRO010000288.1:0-7233 GCA_964012055.1 uncultured bacterium | reverse complement strand
GCCCGCAACGAAGCAAAACCGCCTATGGAAATGGGCGTGACCGCAGCCTCGGAACCGCCGGTGACCATGACGTCGGCCTCGTCGTACTGGATCTTGCGCGCCGCCTCGCCAATGGCGTGGGCCGCAGAGGCGCAGGCCGAGACCGTGCAGTAATTGGGGCCTTTGGCGCCCAATTTCATCGAAATCATGCCGGCGGCCATATCGCAAATCATCATCGGTACATAAAACGGACTGATGCGGTCGGGCCCTCTATCTATTAGCACCCGCGCCTGGTCTTCGTGTGTCTTAATGCCGCCTATACCCGACCCCCAAATGACGCCAAAGCGCTCGGCGTCGATCTGCTCCACGTCGAGCCCAGAATTTTGCACGGCCTGGTCGGCGGCGTATACGGCGTACTGCGTAAAGGGATCGTTGCGCCGCGCCTCCTTGCGATCCAAAGCGGGCGTGGGATCAAAATCCTTTACTTCGCCGGCAATCTTTACCGCGTGGTTCTCCGTATCAAAATGGGTGATTGGACCAATGCCAGAACGACCGTTGACCAGGGCCTCCCAAAAACCTTCAACATCATTGCCCACTGGAGCCAATGCCCCAAGGCCCGTCACTACCACTCTGCGCCTAGACACAGTATCTCTCCTTAAATAAACCTTAAACGGTGATGCGGATAGCCCAAGCTATTCGCCGAATGGACGCAAAGGCCCGTTGCGACGCACCGGTCCACATCCACTCCAAGCGTTTAAGCTCGCCAACCAACGATGTTTCAGGTCTTGCTGTTTTCTTCCAGGTACTTAATCGCGTCGGACACCGTCGCCATCTTCTCTGCATCCTCGTCGGGTATGTCGAGGCCAAATTCCTCCTCGAACGCCATCACCAGTTCAACCGTGTCGAGGGAATCGGCGCCCAGATCGTCGATGAAAGAAGAGTCTGTGTTCACCTGGTCTTCGCTCACGCCCAATTGTTCAACGACCAGATCGCGCACGCGTTCTTCAATCGATGCCATTACAAAGTCCTCCAGTGTGTTATTTGGTTGCGTTTTCTCTGCTACTCAATGAAATATATTTGCTACATCGCCATTCCGCCATCCACTTGCAGCACCTGTCCGGTGATGTACGCGGCCTGCTCGGAGGCCAAAAAGGCCACGGCATGGGCCACGTCCTCGGGAGTACCGGCTCTTCCCAGGGGCACCTGGGACAGCATGTGTTCGCTCGCTTCCGCCGACAAATCGGCCGTCATGCCGGTCTCGGGGACCAAACCCGGCGCCACCGCATTGACCGTGATATTGCGCGACGCCAACTCGCGCGCCAGCGTTTTCGTTAGACCAATCAGGCCCGCCTTGGTTGCGGCGTAATTGGCTTGCCCCGCGTTGCCGCCCAAACCCACCACTGAACTGATGTTAATTATGCGCCCGGCGCGCGCCTTGAGCATGGGCCGCACCGCTGCCTTGCAACAATTAAAAGCCCCCTTGAGATTAACCTCCACTACCGCATCCCAATCCTCTTCCTTCATGCGCATAAGCAAATTGTCGCGCGTGATGCCGGCGTTGTTCACTAAAATGTCCAGCGCCCCCAAACCATCGAGCACGGTTTTCATCAACGTCCCTACCTGGGCGGCATTGCCCACATTGGCCTCCTGAGCCAACGCCTTGCCTCCCCGTGCAACTATTTCTTGCTCGACTTCTTGCGCCGCAGCCACATTGCGAGCGCACAGCGCCACGCTGGCACCCTGGGCGGCCAATTCCAGGGCAATAGCCCGTCCAATGCCGCGCGACCCTCCCGTCACCAGAGCTACCTTGCCGTCGCACAAACCCATATTACTCTTTCCCCTGTAGCGCTGCCACTTCTTCTGCAGTGCCGGCGTTGACAACATCCAGATCGCGGGCGATGCGCCGTGTCAACCCCTTGAGCACGTTGCCCGGCCCCACCTCCACGGCTCGCTTAACCCCCATCTGCGCCATGTGCAAAACGGATTCGCTCCAGCGCACCGGGTGGGTGATCTGCTCGATGAGCCGCCGGCGCAATTCCTCGGGGTCGTCGGTGGCCGTGGCCGTGACGTTGCCAATTACGGGCACGCGCGGCGGCGCAATCTCTGCCGCCTCCAACAATCCCTTCATTTCTTCGGCGGCCGGCGCCATCAACGGCGAGTGAAAGGCGCCACCCACCGCCAGCCCGATTACGCGCTTGGCCCCGGCTTCTTGCGCCAGTTCGCCGGCGCGCTCCACCGCCGCTGCCTCGCCCGAGAGCACGACCTGGCCGGGGGCGTTGAAATTGGCCGGCACCACCACGCCCTGCGCAGCGGCCTGGTTACATACCTCTTCTATCTTGTCGTCTGCCAAACCAATAATCGCCACCATGGTACCGGGCTGTTGTTCACCGGCCTGCTGCATCAATTCACTGCGCCGTTTGACCAATTCCAGGGCCTGGCGAAAGCTGAAGGCGCCGGCCGCCACCAAGGCGGTGTATTCGCCCAGACTGTGACCGGCGGTGCAGACCGGTTCCAAGCCCGCCGCAGCCAGTATCTGCCAGGCGGCGGCGCTGTGCACGAAGACGGCCGGCTGGGTAATGACCGTCTGGCGCAATTTCTCTTCTGGCCCCGCAAAGCAAAGCTGGCTGAGCGAATAGCCCAAAACTTCGTCGGCCTCGTCAAAACAGGCGCGCGCTGCGGGAAATGCGGCGCATAGGTCCTCGCCCATGCCCACGTATTGCGACGCCTGTCCCGGAAAGATAAAAGCGCAGTTTTCCATAAATTAAATAGCCCAGCGAAAGAGGGCGCTGCCCCAGGTGAGCCCCCCCCCCACTCCGGTCATCAACAAGAGGTCGCCCCGCTCAAGGCGATTCTGTTCCACCGCCTCGGAGAGCGCTATGGGAATGGTGCCCGCCGTGGTATTGGCGTAGCGCTCGATATTGATCATTACTTTTTCGGGCGGCAGTCCCATGCGTTGGGCCGCCGCGTCAATTATGCGCAAATTAGCCTGGTGCGGTACAAAAAGTTTTATGTCGTCGCCGCTCAGCCCGTTGCTTTTGAGCAAACTCATGGAAACTTCCGACATTCTGACCACGGCAAATTTAAAAACAGTGCGCCCCTCCTGCCGAATATAGTGCAGGCGCTGGTCCACACTCTCGTGCGAAGCCGGGTGCAGGCTGCCGCCGCCCTTTAGGTTGAGGCATTCGACGGCCGAGCCATCGGCGTGCATCTCAAAGTCGAGCAGCCCCATGTCTTTTTCCTCGGAGCGCTCCAACAGCACCCCGCCGCCGCCGTCGCCAAAGAGCACGCAGGTGGCGCGGTCTTCAAAATCGAGAATGGCGGTCATTTTGTCGGCGCCAATGACCAGCACTTTTTTATGGGCGCCACTCTCTATGAATTGCGCCCCGGTACTCACCGCGTAGACAAAACCCGAACAGGCGGCGGACAGATCGTAGGCCCACGCCCTGGTGGCGCCTATCTGATCCTGCACCAGGCAAGCCGTGGCCGGAAAAACCATGTCGGGAGTAATGGTGGCGACGATGATGAGGTCTATCTCGGCGGGGTCGAGTTGGCGCTGTGCCAATAGCTGGCGCGCCACGTCGATCGCCATAAAGGAAGTCGCTTCGCCCTCCAGAACGCGCCGCTCACCAATGCCGGTGCGTTCGCGTATCCATTCGTCCGAAGTGTCGACCACTTTCTCCAGTTCGGCGTTGGTGACGACCTTGTCGGGTACGTAGTGTGCTACAGCGGTAATTACGGCGCTGTATGGTTTTTCGCCCACAACCACTCAACCTCCCACTTTTGCTGTGATCATACCGATTCTACAGTTCGGGCTCGACGTATTCGCGTCCTTTGTAAAAACCGCAACTGCCACATACGCGGTGGGGCAGGGCCGGCTGCCCGCAATGGGCGCAGGCGGTCACCGAGGCCGGTTTGGCCTTCCAGTGTGTGCGTCTTTTGTCCCGTCGAGTGCGGGAGATGCGTCTCTTAGGTACTGCAGCCACTTTGTACTCCTTTCAAAAAATCCCCCAGCCGGCTCGCGCCGCCAGAGGCACATGCGTTCAAGAAAATTTCAACTCATTCAAGGCGGCCCAGCGCGGATCCTGGCTTTCCGCTTCGCAGGCGCAAGACCCGCTGTTGAGATTTTGGCCGCATTGGGTACACATCCCCAGACAATTCTCTTTGCAGTAGACCCGCAGGGGCAATTCGAGCAAAACGTCTTCGCGCAGGGATGGCCGCATGTCAAAAGAATCGGTGCCCGGGCGCAGGATCTCCATTTCCTCGTCCTGCACCGCCTCTACTTCCTCCGCCGTGGCGTCCTTACGCTGCAACAATAGGCGCGTGTCCGCCATCACTTGCTGCTCGGTCCGTTCCAGACAGCGGCAGCACTCGCCGGCGACAGTGCAACCGATCTCGCCTTCCACGGTAAACGTTTCAAAGGCGCGGGCAACGGTCAAACGAACCTCAAGAGGTTGCGGAAAAGTGAAACCTTCGGCGCTCAAATCCAATTCCTCGGCACCCACCGCAAAATCGAGTCGCGTATGCCCTTCTGGACAATCGTCAAATTTTAGTATCCAGGGCTGCTCCGCCTTACTGGACATCAATCCTCGGCTCCAAAGAAAAAAGCGATTTCATTGCCGGCGTTTTCCAGCGAGTCGGAAGCGTGCACGGCGTTGCACTGCACGTCCGTGCCAAAATCGCCGCGAATGGTACCCGCCGCCGCTTCAGTACTGTCGGTGGGGCCAATAAAACCGCGCAAATGCGCCACCGCGTTGTCGCGCTCCAGCACCATGGGCACGGCCGGTCCCGACGTCATAAACTCCACCAACTCGCCAAAGAAGGGGCGCTCGTTGTGCACGGCGTAGAACGCCTCGGCCTTTTCTTTGCTGAGGCGCTCCAGGCGTAATTCTCTTACCACAAATCCCTCTTCTTCAACCCGATTGATAATCGCTCCAATAGCATTTTTGGCCACCGCATCGGGTTTGACCATCATTAATGTGCGTTCCATGTATTCCCTGTCAAATCAAGAGTTTCCAGAAGTTTGAGCCCACTTATAAACGAATATTTTAAAATATAACACACTTGGGTGACTGTCAATGGGTTGAGACCGCCACGAAAACTACCTAAGTTCAGTCTTTTAAGAGGGTTTTAATGCTTGACAGGGTTTTGTTGCAATGGTAAATTGCCCCGTTATGAGCCATCCACTCTTAGAAGACCAGGGCAAAGCCATTCGCGACCCGGTATGGGGATATATCTACGTCCCCGATCCCCTGCTTGCCCTCATAGACACCGAAGACTTCCAGCGTCTTCGCAATATTACGCAATTGGGCTATGTGCATCTGGTTTATCCCGGCGCCCGGCACTCGCGCTTTGAGCACTCCTTGGGCGTGTATCACCTGGCCAAACAATTCCTCGTCCGCCTGCTCAATTCCGACCCACCGCTGCAATTGGAAGACGAAGACGTGCGCGTTTTTCTGGCCGCCACCCTATTGCACGACATCGGCCACTACCCCTTTTCGCACACCTTAGAAGAATTGCAATCGTTCTTTGTGCTGCACGAAGACCGCGCCCGCCAGATCATCGAAGACCAAAACGGCCCTATCCATCGCATTCTCGCCGAGCAACTCCGAGTCGATCCGGTGCGCGTTGCCAACGTCATCGACTACCAAACGCAGCAGCGCGACGTGCCCGAGCGCGATCTGCTGCTGGCCAATATCCTCAGCGGCACCCTCGACCCCGACAAAATCGACTACTTGCTGCGCGACTCGCTTTTTTGCGGCGTGCCCTTTGGCGAAAGCGTCAACCGCGATCGTCTCATCGGCTCCATCAAGTTCGACACCGAGCGCCAAAATCTGGCCATCACCAGCAAGGGGGTTTCCGCCGTCGAAGCCTTGGTTTTTACCAATTATCTAATGTACCGCAACGTCTACTGGCACCACGCGGTGCGTTCGGCCTCGGCCATGTTCAAACGCGCCGTGCAGGAAATTCTGCTGCACCCCGACTGCAGACTGGAAATCACCAACTTCCACCACATATCCGAGTGGGAGTTGGTCCTGCGCCTGCGCCAGGAGCAAGACCGCCTGGGGCTGGAGGGATCGGCTCAATTGCTCGACGGCACGGTCTACCGCCGCCTCTACAAAGTGGGAAGTTATATCGAACCAGGGGAACGCAAACAAGACCTTCTCCACTTCCTCTACAATCTCTACCAGCACCCGGAAAAACGCCGCGACAAAGAAATTGAGCTGTGCCATATTTTTGGCGAGCGCCTGGGCCGCCCGCTACAGGGGCACGAAATCCTCATCGACATCCCTGCCTTTAATAAAAGCCCCCAGGTCGACCTCAAGGTATTCTACGGCAAGGAAGTACCCGGCGACAAGGCCGACCCGCTCACGTTTGACGACGCCGAGGTCTCGCGCCTGCGCGAATCGCTCTTGCACAACTTTGAAGACCAGGCCAAAATCTTCCGCATTTTCTGCATAGACGACCCGCAATTGCGCGACCTGGTCAGAGAACAGGTGAAACGCTATCTCAACTGACGCGTCTCTTAGCTAAGGAACTGGCCCCTTTTTGCCGATGGTATTATAGACAATGCTGTGGACACTTTTTCGATTTTGAGCGAATTTTTGTAAGATTGGACTTCGTAAGTAATTATTTATCAACAAGTTACAAATTTCAATATCTATTTACCTAAGCCGCTATTTATCAATAACTTACAAAAAGCGTCCACAGTATTGATAGAGAGATTTCCCTTATTTGGTATGATATCTATGCGCTCGCTTTTCGCCCTCCTCTTCTCCTTGCCCGGCCTGCTCTGCGCCGAGCCCACCCGCATTGCCGTGGTCGCCGACGCAGAGCACAAAGATACGGCTAACCTCGTCGCCGCCGTCCTTCAGGAAGAACTGAGCCGCAGCGGCAAATTCACTCTCGTCGAGCGCACCCTCCTCAAAGAAGTCATCGAGGAAATTACCTTCCAGCAAAGCGGCGTCACCCAGAGCGAAACCGCCGCCCAGATAGGCAAACACCTCAACGTCGAGCTGCTGTTCTTTGCCCAGGTCCAGCGCATCCGCTCCGATTATTCTGCTGCGCTCAAAATCGTCGACGTGGGCACCAACCAGGTGTTGCGCGTCGAAGAGCAAGCCCTGGGTCGCGAGCAGGCGGCCGTGCGCGACTCCACCTGCAAACTCGCCCGCCATCTCTTACAAACGAGTTCGCTGCTGGCCCCCGCAGAAATGGTCCTCATTCCCACCGGCGCCTTCTACATGGGATCGGCCCACG
>CAXGRO010000287.1:0-7261 GCA_964012055.1 uncultured bacterium | reverse complement strand
GGTGATTGACCTGGGCGGCGCCGCAGCCACGCTCCTGCAAGTCGAGGCTAAAGCGATCCATAGGCAAAAGAAATTCGGCGGCGGCCACGTCGCAGAGGTACTCCAATTGCCCCTCGGGCTCAAAGAGCTTGGGCCGCCGCGCCCGGCGGTAGAAATCGTTGTACTGGTAGTCGGGAAAAAGGGTGTGGGCGATTTCGTGAAAAATGTTGAAGTTGGTGCACACCGACGAGCGTTCCTCGCGGTAGAGGATGGTGGGCACCCCGTCCTTTACAAAGATCGTGGCCTCGTCCAGGTCGGCTTGCCGCAACCAGCTTGCAGCGAATTCCCAGCGCCTGCGCCACCAAAAGGGGGTCGTAGGGCGGCGGCGACCAACGCGCGTCGATGGCGCTGAGAATTTCGTCGGCTTCGGCCAATCTCTGCCGTGCCAGCGCCCGCACAATTTCCTCGGCCGGACGGCCCGTGCCGTCGCGCCGCATCAATTCGCGGATGGAGGGATCTTGCGGGGCCTTGCCGGCGACCTGGGCGGCCTCAGCCATTCTGCGCTCCCGTTATCTCTTTGAGCATGCCGTAAACCAAAGACCACTGCTCTTTGGTGGTGGGCCGGCCGCCGCGCAATTGCACGTAAGACAGCGATTTGACTTCTTCGGGATCGAGCGGACTGCCCTGCGCCTTGCGCTCGTTGATAAAGGCGCGCAAGCCGTCGTTCACTTCTGGCTCGATCAAATCTCTGGCTTCCTGGTTCGGCTCCTTGCCCATCAAATGGGCGATAGTTACATCGAGTGCTTCGGCAATTTTAAACAGCACTTCGGCGCCCGGTCGCTTGCTCTTGCCACTCTCAATTTCCCATAAGAACGCCTTCGACACGCCTGCTTTGGTCGCCAAATCGGGCAAAGTAAAACCTCTTATTTGTCTGTATTTACTTATGTTACCGCCTATATCCATGCATTTTTCTCCTTATTGCACCACCCGGCCACGCAGTTTTTCAGGTTTAGGTTTTTCTACCAATTAGTTCAAAATAAATAATAAAGTATAAGCCATCCAATGGCAAACTATTTTTTTCTTTAGTTCGCTAAAGAAAACCATTTCTTTTGTGCAAGCCAAAGCGTATATTTTCAAATCAAAGTTCGCTATAGAGAACTACATCCCACTTCCAAACCATGAGGATTGCCATACACTACACAAGCCAATTCAAGCAGCGGTGCCGCGAAGTAGGAATCATCTATCTCCTAACCGTCGCCGTCGTCAGCCTCACCTTCCTCGTTGCCGGTCTGGATGCGCTGCATCCGGCTGTTCGCCTCAACATGAGCGAGTTGGCCGACCTGGAGATGCCCGCCGGCTATCCCGGTACCGATTACCTGTCCCACGACATCCAATAAGTCCGATGAGCGCCGCCGACTACTCGCACACGACCGGAGCGGCCGTTACACGCAGACACTGAGTTGCGGCTACACCCTGGCTAAACGTCCCGTTTCACTTCAACAAGATGCCATTACCTCTAACCCATAGGAGCAATACTGTGGACACTTTTTGTAAATTATTGATAAACAACGTCTTAGGAAAATAGATATTGAAATTTTTTAACTTGTTGACAAATAATCACTTACGAATTTCAACCTTACAAAAATCCGCTCAAAATCGAAAAAGTGTCCACAGTATTGAGGAGGTCAGCATGGAAAAAATCAGTCTCGAACGCGTCGAGCGCGTCGCCCGCCTCTACGCCAGCAACAAAGAAGCCAGCGCCGCGCTGGGCATTGCCGCCGGCAGCTTTGGCCACATCTGCCGCCGCCACGGCATCGAAACGCCCCACGCCCGCCGCCACCGCAGGCCATAGCAAACCCCAGAAGACGATCTGTCTATTCAACTGATCGAAGATATCCTGCCCCATTCAGACTAATAGGCCGCGTATCTAACACAACACCGCCATGCCCGAGGCCCTATACCACATCAGCGAAGAATCCGACATCGCCGCAGCCAAAGGAGCCACCGTATACCTCTTTCGCTTTAAAAACGCCAGCGCCGCCGACTACGCCCGCGCCAAAGACGCCCTGCTGGCCGGCTCCCGCACCAACCCGCAAATAAAATACTCCCTCTCCCCCGCCTCCCTGCAAAACGAAGCCTATAAGGACCAACACCCTAAGGATGCGAGATAAACATTCTGGCGGACGAGTTGAACACCTTCGTCACGCCCCAACACATCCCCAAACTCTTCGCCTGATTGAACTCGCCGTCCTCAATGCGTATACTATGGCACCGCTGTACAGCACCAATACACATTGCCAAGAGGACTTTACATGAGCGAAAACGCCGATTTCCCCCACCGTCTCGACAACGCCGTCGCCGTAGTCACCGGCGCCGCACAGGGTCTGGGCCTGGGCATTGTCGAACAATTGGCGCGCATGGGCGCCAACGTGACCATCGCCGATTTGCAACTCGAAAAAGCGCAGGAAGAAGCGGGCAAACTCGCCCAACAGAATTTGCAGGTCGGCGCCGCCGCCGTCGACGTCACCAACAGCGGCGCCGTCGACGCCTGCTTTGACGCAATAAAGGAACAGCACGGCCGCCTCGACATCGTGGTCAACAACGCCGGCGTCGGCCAAACCGTGGCGCCCATCGTACAAACTACCGACGCCGAGTGGGCCCGCGTTTTGGACGCCACCCTCACCGGCGCCTTTTACGGCTGCCGCGCCGCCGGCCGCATTATGGAAGACCAGGAGGACGGCTGCATCGTCAACATCTCCTCCATCAACGGCCAGAGCCCGGCCGCCCTGGTGGCCGCCTACAACGTCGCCAAAGCCGGTGTCATCAGCCTCACCCAAACCCTGGCGCTGGAACTGGCCGCCTACGGCGTGCGCGTCAACGCCGTGTGCCCCGGACCGGTGTACACCGACTTCAACAAGCGCAACATGGCGCAGCGCTGCGAGAGCTTGGGGATCAGCGAAGACGAAATGATCGAACGCATCCGCGGCGCCATTCCCCTGGGCCGCTGGGGTGAGTCCTTTGACATCGCTCGCGGCGTCGCCTTCCTCTGCAGCCCGGCCGCCGCCTGGATCACCAGCGAAGTGCTCACCGTCAGCGGCGGCCTCAAAGGCGTCTCGGCCACTCCCCCCAAACGGCCCAAAAACGCATGAAACCCATCGTCTTCTTACCCGAGCCCATAGACAGCGCCGGCGTCGACCTGCTGCGCAGCGAGTGCGATATCCTCACGCCAAACGGCCCGGACGACCGCGCCGGGCTCTACCAAGCCGATGCCGTAGTCATCCGCCTTTTCACCGTTTCGGCCCAGGACATGGAACAGGCGCCCCACCTCAAAGTCATTGCCAAGCACGGCGTCGGCGTCGACAGTATCGACCTGCAGGCCGCCACCGCCCGCCGTATACCCGTGGTCTACACCCCCACCGCCAACGCCAACGCCGTCGCCGAACACACCCTCACCCTCATGCTGGCCCTGGCCCGCCGCATCGGCCCCGCCGCCGCCGCCATGCAAGAGGGCAACTTTGCAGCGCGCGACACCCTGGGCGGCTTCGAACTGGCCGGCCGCACCCTGGCCGTAGTCGGCCTGGGCCGCATTGGCGCCCGCGTCACCCAAATGGCCGCCCTAGGCCTCGATATGACGGTGTACGGCTACGACCCCTTTGTCGACAAGAGTCAATATGATGGCCCGGCCATCCTGGTCGATTCCCTCGAAGAGTTGCTCCCCAAAGCCGACATCCTCACCCTGCACGCCCCTCTGACCCCAGAGACTCACAACCTGATCAACGCCGACACCCTGCAATTGCTCAAACCTGAGTGCCACATCGTCAACACCTCCCGCGGCGCCGCCGTCGACGAACTCGCCCTGGCCGACGCCCTCAACCAGGGCCGCATTGCCGGCGCCGCCCTCGACGTATTTTCCGCCGAACCCCTGCCCAAAGATCACCCCCTCTACCAAACCCCCAACACCCTGCTCACCCCCCACCTAGCCGGCATTACCCAGGAATCCCTGGTCCGCATGTCGCTGCACGCCGCCCAGGGTATCCTGGCCGTCCTGCAAGGCAACAAACCCGACCACGTCTTCAACCCCGAGATCTACTCAACGTAGTTAAACCTCGGAACTCACAAAGCACCAAAGGCAAGGCCGCCACCCGCCCGCGCCAACAAAGTTATATCTCCGTTGAACCTTCCCCTATAAAAACAGTTCTTTATATATAGAAATACGGACCCTGCCTGTTACTTTTTTATTACAAACCGGGTCTTTATATACAGACCGCTGCACTATACACCACAGTGCATCCACTCTGGTGTATAGTGCACGCGACCACTCAACATCTGTCAAAAAGGAAAAAGCCTATACCGAAAATCGCTCGCGAACGCATTGAACGCGTCGCCCGCCTCTACGCCACCAGCAAAGACGCCAGCCGCGCCCTGGGCATCGCCCCGGGCAGTTTTAGCCGCCTCTGCCGCCTCTACAACATCGAAAGCCCGCACACCCGCCGCCACCGCCGTCCAATAACAAATAATAAAACGGATTCCTCATAAAATCAGCCGTGGACTATACCCGCGTCCACTTGCGACCAGGTCACATCCCCGGCGTTGCAGCGCAACACCAGTCCGCGCACATCGGGCACCTGGTGCACCACCGCGTCGCGCTTGCCCTCCTGCACCTGCAACTCCCAATAAGAGATATCGGGTCCCGGACGCAGCGCCAGCCCTATTTTCCGCTCGTCATACTGCAACAAACCGTCTTCCACCTGCCCTATCTGGGGCAGGCGGAACTATAGATCGCAACTGCTGTCGCAATGGCCGGCAATACCAATGACCGACTGGCCCCCTTCTAGGTCGCGCGCAGGGTGTTTAATTGGGCGCGCTGCCGCTCAATACGGCGGACCAGGCACTCCTTTTGGGCCACAATCATATAGAGCTCGCGCAAATGGCCCAGCAAACGCATGAAGACGATCTCGCGTGCCTGATTGTCGAGGTATTTGCGGTTGGTTCGGGCCACCACGCCAATAATGCCCTTGGCAAAAAATTCGGCCAGGGCCAAGTCGAGTTGCCTTTCCTCTTTTTCGCCGACCGCTGCAAAGAACGTACTCAGATCAACGCCAACCACGCCATCCTCGTGGCGAATGAGTCGCCCCACGCTGAGGTTGAGGGGGATGCTGGTCGCCTGGCACAGGCGGTCCATGCGCGCTTCTTCCAAAGGGATGCGGCGTTCGAGAAGGATGAGTTCCTCTAAAGCAGAATCAATGCGGTCTTGTGCTGACGGCGTCTACCTCCTCCCACCCCCGAATCTGGGCCAATCGGCAAAACAACTCTCGAACGGTCGCCTCGTCGTCGATGATTAAAATTTGCATCGGGACACCTCCTCACCAAATAACCATCTGCAATATCTTAATAGATGCTCCAGTAAATATCGGGTTGCCATATCGAATGCCATTTCGATCAATTTATCATAACTTCTTTATTTACAATAAAAAATGTGATTTCAACTGCATCGGATTATTTTTGCCAATTTAGTCAAAAGACCAAACCTATCGTCTTTTGCCCCCCCACCCCCCCCAGCTTGTCCGGGCGGGAGTATAAAAACAACGCGTTGGATGGTTCAGCCAGCCGCGGATTCTTCTCACAGGTATTCCCCGCCAATCTTTCTAAATCCTTCCGCATACTGCTTTAGCACGCCTTCGGCATCGTGCTCGCTGCCGGACGCGTGAATTACTTCCACCGAGAAATAGCCCGCAAAACCCGCTTCGGCCAGCAATTTCAGTGGCAGGGCGTGGTCGAAAATGCCTTTGCCCAACGCCCCAACGACCAGTTTGCCGTCCACATACGACCCGTCGTGGGCATGGGTGTGGCGCGTATAAGCGCCCAACGCCAGAAAGCTCTCCTCGGGTTTTTCCAGCACGCGCTGCGGGTGCATAAAATCCCACAGCGCTTGCAAATTGGGGTGGTTGGCCTGCTCCACCACCGCCCGCACCGAGGCTGAATGACACCAATCGTCGTGCGTTTCCAGCAAAACCGTCACGCCGCGGCTCTGCGCCTGCTCCATCACCTGTAAATACCCCTCCGCCGTGTACTCCACCGCCACCTGCAAGGGCACGGCCCCATCCCGCTGCCCGCCAAAGGTGCGGATATAGGGGCAGTCCAAATCGCCGGCCAAATCTATATAGGTCTTCAGATCCGCAATGTGGCCGTTGCGCTCTTCCACATCGGGCACGGCCATGCGCACGCTGGTGGCAATGCAACAAATGTCCAACCCCGCATCGGCCATGCGCTGCTTAATCGCCTGGCGCTGTTCAGCCGACAAATCGCCTTCTATACCGCAGGCGTGCCCCCATTCCACCCGTGGCTCCAACCCCTGGTAGCCGTGGCGTTGCATGGCGGCGATAATCTCGTCGAGGCTCCAATCGGGGCAAACGCTGCTCATAGTGGCCAGTTTGATCATTTTTTCCTCCCGGTTCTTTGTTTCAAAACGCTGAAGTATTATAATTATACGCTCTACTATCCACAATGGCGTTCCCCCATGAGCCCCCTATGGAACTCGAAGAAAAATATCAGCTGGGCGACACCTCCCTCTACCGCATCCGCAACCGCAACGAAATACGGGTGGTAAAAGTATTGCCCGACATCCTGATGGAATTTCCCGACTACCAGCCCGACGGCCTCAATTTACAAGACATCTACGCCCTGGCGCTCAATAAACTGCCGCCCCACTACGTGCAGGAAATAAGCATCATCATGCAGGAGCCCATTGACGACGACGTCGTGCGCGAAGCCATCGCCACAGTGCGCGCCAACCCCACCTGAGCCATTTCTATGCGTATTTTGGTGACCGGCGGCGCCGGTTATATAGGCAGCCACACCTGCATTGAACTCCTGCGCACAGGCTGCGACGTGGTGGTGGTGGACAATTTGTCCAACAGCAGCCGCGAATCGCTGCACCGAGCGCAAGACATTGCCGGCAAAGAGCTCCAATTTCACCCGGTCGACCTGCTCGACGCCCAGGCTCTCGATGCCGTTTTTTCGGACGCCCCAATAGACGCCGTCATCCACTTCGCCGGCCTCAAGGCCGTGGGCGAATCCGTGCAGTTGCCACTACACTACTACCACAACAACCTCACCGGCACCCTTACCCTGTGCCAGGCCATGCAACGCCACGGCGTGCGCAACCTGGTCTTCAGTTCTTCTGCCACGGTCTACGGCGAGCCGCAAACCGTGCCCATCAAAGAAGATTTCCCGCTGTCGGCGACCAACCCCTACGGCCGCACCAAGCTGATGATAGAAGACA
>CAXGRO010000286.1:0-7270 GCA_964012055.1 uncultured bacterium | reverse complement strand
CGATGATTCATCTCTTACTCAAAAGACGCGCGAAGAACGCACATTTTAAGACGGCTTCTTATAACCTTTCAAAAATCAGTACGTATAAAACCCCTTAGGTTGCTTCCTCGGAGGATGCCCCATCGGCCACCCCTCCGTTCCCAAAAACCCCACAAACTCCTCCTTCATCCCACACAACCAGTAAAACATCTTAGCCATATCGTGCCAATGGTGAAACTGGTCATGGCCTGGGGCCACCGTCTTCTTTCCGTATAAGGAACTTTCCAAATCGTTGAGATCGCCCATGTTAAAATCGGCCTCGACGACCCAATCCCGCTGCGGCGGCTCCATGCGCCAATAGAGATACTTGAGCATATCGCGCACCCCCTGGGCACTGGATTCACTGCGCCGGTGCCAGATGGGATAGGCGGTAATAAAAATGCTGCCCGCCGGCGCCGCCGTGTACACCCCCCCTCTAATTTGGCCGTAATGGCTCATAAAATTACCCAGATTAAACAAGAAATGCGAGCCCGGCAGCACCTCCGTAGGGCCCAGCTCCACAGGAGTGTCTTGCGGATAATAGAACACCTGGAGGTGATTTACTGCGTGGCCGTAGCGCGAACAGCCGTCCCGGTGCCACGTTTGCGACGACGCAGGACATCTGGCGCGATGATTGTACATCCAGGTGGGCAAAGTGGCGTTTTTGCCCAAAAGGGAGCGCACGGCGCCGGCCGCCTGGGGGTTGAGAATTACCTGCTCGACAAACCAATCTTCCTGCAGCAACTCGTCGTCTTCAAAAGAGCCACCGTCACCGGCGGCATAGGGGCGCTGGCGGATGAACTCAGTCACCTGCTCGTTGATCTCTTGGGGCACCACACCCTCCAGCATCAAATAACCCAGGTGACAGAATTCCAGTACCTGGGTGTCGGTCAGGGTGGGTTCGATGTCGGGCATTCTCACTTTTGTTTATCTCCATCTCTCCAGGATAAATTCGCACCCCAGGCCATAGGCTTTAGACTCGTCCATAATAAGCGCCATATTGGGAAACTGAATCACCCGCCAGCCGTCGCGCATGGCCTCAAGCGGCGTCTCGTACGGCCAATCTTCCGGGTTGCGCGGTCCGTCGGATATCTCGCCGTCCTGTACAATGGACATGCCGTGCACCCTGGAGCCGACAGAGGTGCTATTCGTTTGCAGGTAGAGCAAGTCCTGATGTCGCGGCTCCCAGGCACCGGCTTCCTCCAGAGCCTGGCGCAAACGTTCCTCGGTCAGTTTGCCCTGGTTGAATGCCTTTATGCAATCTTCAATTTTCTTTTGTCTGGTTTCATCCATCGTGGTCTTTTGATCCTTCTTATCAGCGACTACTGGATTTTCAGCCATACACTGCAGGGGAACACAAATTCTGGCTACCTCAGATAATCGCCGGGAATCCGCGTGCCCTGGTATTCGGCTTGCGGGTCGCGGTCTCTAACCTCCGGCGGCACCTCGCCCTGCCAATATCCCGGCACGGTCTCCGGCCGGTTGTGCCACAGCAAGAGCAGGTTTCGGCGCTCGTCGGTTTGGTTTTTATAGGCCGCGTGCAAAACGCGCGCGTCGGCCAGCACCAGGTCGCCGGGGTTGGAGCACACATCCACCTGGTCGGGGTGGTCGCTAAACATAACGGGGTGGTCTTCTTCAATAAACCGGGCCCCTTGCTCGTGCGCTGTAACCATCTGCTCGTGCAGCGGAATGCGCTTCAGGTGGGTGCCGGGAATCAGCTTTAAACAGCCGTTTTCAATTTTGGTTTCTTCGAGATAGTACGATAGAAAAATAGTTTGCGGCCACGGGCTGCAGCTCAGCGGGTCGTTCCAGCGCATCCAGTCCTGGTGCCAGTACAGGGCGGGTCCATACGGCTCTTTGGTCAGCACCAACAAGCCGGCGCCGGGCACAAAATCGCCAAACTCCAATTCGTCCAGCGCCTCGCGCGCCGGCTGCCACTCGGCCAGGCGCCGCATGATGTCGTTTTCCTGGTAGGGAATGCTGAGGTGGGTGCCCTGATATTTGGTATCGGGGTGGTGTTCCATCGTGTCGTTCAAGTGGTTTGTCTCGCGCTGCAGCTCTTGTAGAAAATCGTCGCTTAAAACATCTGGAATCACGCAGTACCCATCGCGCAACATCTGCTCTCGCTTCGCCCGTGCCACCTCTGGTGTCATAATCGTCCTCTAAATCGAATCAACGCCAAGCCGGCGTTTAAGTGTTTAAACTGCTCGTCAAAATAGGCTCTAACCCAATTCAACTACCTTCGGTCCTTGCGCCGGTGGGGGCGCTCCATCACCAGCTGTTGCTCCTCGGTCATATCCAAAACGTAATCCGGATACGTCGCCTCAAACACCCCGCGATTGTAGGCCTGGAACCCCGGGCTGAACTTGTAGAGCAGCGCCCGCCGCTGGTGCTCGCCCTTCCACGGCAAGGTGCCGTGGGTCAGCGTCTCCGTAAAGATCACCACATCGCCCACCTTGCCGTCAACTTCGACGACGTGCTCGCGGTAGGCGCGCCCCAGTTTCATTTCTTTGGGACAGGCCAGGTTGGCCTTGTGGCTTGCGGGCACCACCGCCACGCCGCCATCCCCCGGGTTCTCGTCGGCCAGCAAAAACTCCACCACGGTCAGCCCGGTGTAGATGCGCCCGTCCTTAAAAAAGTAGGCTTCGCAGAAATCGGGCCGCTCGACCCCGCTGCCGTGTAAGGTGCCGCCTTCGCAGCCCTTGTCCATCATGATCAAACCGGGGCCGTGGTCCAAACGGAAGTTCTTGCCGAGAATGGTCTCCAGGTAAGGCGTGATCGTCGGGCGTACCAGCAGGTCCCTGAACAGCTCGCACCACGGGCGCTCCCACCCCAGCATCTTGGACAGATCCTTGCGGCGCGACGTGCCTTCCAGCGCCTCCGACCCGGCGGCCAGGGAGCGCTCCTCGTCCACCACCATCCGGTCTGCGTGGCGATCAATCGCTTCGTTGCAACGCGCCACCTCTGCCTCTGTGAGCACCTGCCGCAGTACGATATAACCGCTCAGATCGAATAAATACTTTTCGTCCTCCGTCATAACGCCGCCTTCTCTTATTCTTCTGCCTTGTATAGCAACGGCACCTGGTCTTCGTCGTCCATCACATCGCCCACGTTCAGCCGGTCCACATAGGACTGGGGCAGCACGTTCTTTTGGCCATTAAAGGTAGAACCGTCTGGCATAAAGATACAGGTCATCGCCCAACGCGTGCCCGGCGTCATATTGGCACCGGCGCCGTGTACCGTCAGACCGTTGTGGAACGAGCAACTGCCGACCCGCATCAGCACGGGCACGGGCTCCACATGGGCGAGTTCGGGGTTCTGGTTAAACAGCTCAGACATTGGCATATTGGTCGCCACATCCTGATAGCGCTTGCGGTGCGAGCCGGGGACAAAGTAGAGGCAGCCATTGTGCGGCGTGGCATCTTCTAAGGCAATCCAGATTGAAATCGCGTGGTCCGAAGTGAACGACCACTCGGTGTTGTCCTGGTGCCACGAGGTGGGGTTGGCCCAGAGCATCTTGATCAACGCCTGGTCGTTCCAAAAGCTCGACAAAATCCTTATCCTTGGTCATCACAATCGTATCGGCCTCACGAGCTTTGTGGAAAATATCGGGGTCTTCCTGCATGACGAAGATCCACATCACGTACATGGACTACATCAACGCCAAACGTGTCATGAATCCAAGGAACGAGTTTAGGTGAGATGTGAGCGTCGAGCCAGAGGATCACGCCGCGAGTACGGGATGGTTAAGCCGGGCACTGACAAACCGCAAACAGGCGGTAATGTCTTCAGGTTCAAGGTCCGGATGTTCTTCAAGAATCTGTTCACGAGTCAGATCGTGGGCTAGTAAATCCACTACGTCGGTGACGCGAATCCGCATACCCCGAATACAGGGTCGGCCCCCACACTGTTTAGGATTTACTGTGATGCGATCCGTTAAAATTGCCATGGCAATCCTTTCTTACAATGACCATCGTGTAAGATCTAGAATAAAAATTGAAGTGATCATATGCAAGGTGTTACGGCTTAATATAACTTGAATTTTGGAAGCTCGGATATTCTGGCCTGCTGTATTGTCGAATCATAGACACTGACATGTCAAGGCGACTTGGCTTCCGTCGATGCCGGTTGCTCTCCTGGCCAGCGACCGGCGACCAATGTCAGAACCAGGAGTGGCACAAACATTCCCTCCAAGACCCACAGACTTGCCCGCAAGGACCAGATGTCGGCAATGTGTCCAAACAGGGGCATGCAGAGCGCTCCCAGCAAACTCTGACCCATCGTCGCCAGCGATAGACACGAGGCCCGCTGGGCACTGTCCAATCGGCGGTTCAGGCTTTCCTGCAGCGCAGGCATCACCAGCCCCATCGTCGTGCGTGTGACGGCCAACGCCGCAATGGCAACCACCACCGTCGGCGCGTGCGCCATGGCTACGATGTAGACCAGGGTCAAGATGGTGAGGACGGCGTAGGTGCGCCGTTCAGAGCCCAAGGCAGCGCTTATTCTTGCCGAGTACTTCGAGAGCACTGCCTGGACAATGTAGAGGAAAGTGAAGACGAAACTGATCTGAGATGGCGAGTAGTCAAAGGTCGCCAGGTATGGCTGTGTGTAATAGTGCTGGACGAGGACGAAAGGCACGGTGAGGAATGCCTGTATGACGAACAGAGCCCGGAGGGCAGTGCTGCTGTGAACAATGCGCACGCTGTCTGCCAGATGCCGAGCGTAGTCGACTACAACCTGCGAGAAGGTTTCGTCTGTGCGCTGGCGGCGCTCTTCAATCAACATGGCTGGCTCGGGAATGGTCAGAGCGATCAGCCCGGCCAGGATAAAGAAAGTGCCACTGTCCAGCAGTGCGGCGGCTGTGTCAAAATAGGCAGTTACGACCCCGCACGCTGCCGACCCCAATAGAAGACAAACGATGCCGATCGACATGCCCGTCCCAAAGACGTGCCGGAATTCGTCGTCCCGGCCCTCGACCTTGAGCGCATCAAAGACCAACGCCGACTCTGCCTCGGAATAGAAAGCCAAACCCAAACCCATCAGGGCGTAGGCCAAGACCATCACCGCGAAACTATCGGCGACAACTGTCAGGATCGGGCACGCCGGCTGAAACGGTCGGCGACGATACCTGTGGGGACCTCTGCCACCAGCTGCACGATAAACATAATCGAGAGCAGCAAGGCTATACCGGTCATGTCGATGTCCTTGCCGAATAAGAACAGCATCCACACGGGTATGAAGAAACTGTTTCCTAGTCTGCTGGTAGCCCGAAGGGTGTAGAAGCCGCGGATGGCCTGGGAGATCATAAGACGTTTGCTGATTTCGTCGATTTGGGAAAATTTGAGGCAGACGACCAGTAAGGCTTTTTTATTCGCCCGCCTCGGCGCCCAACTCCTCAACCCACTGCGCGTAGAGTTGCTCCACTTCACCGCGGTTGACGTAGGGCTTGTACACCACCCGCGTGCGCATGCGACACAGGGTGCCCGCCGCCTCGTCGAGTACGTACTGGAAGTCCCAGGCCGGGTTGTAGAGGCGCCCGTCCCGGTGCAACCCACCGCCCGAGGGCGACATGCACAACCGCACCGGCCGGCGCTGGTCGAACATCTGCAAATAGAGCATGGAGCCGTCACCGGGCCGGCCAAACATCAGCGGCACATCAAAGCGCCGCCGGTCAAAAGAGTGCGCCAGACTGCCGTCGTACTGCCGTTGGGGATCGCCCCATGCCGCGTCAGCCGATGTGTGACACACCGTATTGCCGCCGTCATTGCCGTGATCGTTGGGGCTCAGGCAAGCCCAGATCCCATTGTCACCCAAAAACTGCAGCGCCGGCACTTCGGGCGCCTGCACATAGCTGGCCCAGAAAAAACCGAAGCGCGGGCCCGAGCGCGGCGCCGCCGTCAACTGCGCCTCAAAAGTCATATCAATGCAATAGGGCTCCCGCACCGCAAAGGTGGTGACCGAGGCCACCCCGGTCAAAGGGCTGGCTTCCTGAGTCAGCTGCACCGAACTCTCCGACAGCCGCGCCAGGGTCATTGGATGCCGCCGTGGCTCAAAGATCTCGCCCCCCTCCTCGGTCATAAACAGGTCGTCCATCAAATGCTCGAGGTTGAGCCCGGCAAAGCTGGGCACAAAGCAATTGTCCAAAGCGTGCACGCTGCTCAGCGACCACACGCCGTTGTAGCCGGCCAAGTGGTCGGCGTGCTCACCGCTGCCCGCCTCGTTGTCACCGACGACGACCTGCAGTTGCGAGGTGGAGAGTGTTTCGCATGCCATGGAATATACTCCTTGCTTTTACCAGACTACCTCTACTATATCCCCCACCCCGTCCCAATCCGCACAACGAATGCGAATTATAAAGCGCCTTTTCACACACATGTCAAGGACCAGTCCAATCAGAACCAGCGCAGTTAATGAACCACATGTAACCTGGCGTCAACGGAAGGCGGTTTTGCCGGCGGTGCTTTGTGGGGGCGGTTGCCGGGGGCAAAGGGCGGCCGGGACTTGTGGGGGGAGTGGGGCCGGGCAGGCCGCCCTTGGGCCTCACAAAGCACCAGAGGCAAGGCCGCCTCCCGTTGACGCCACCAAGAATACCTCCAACTACACTAGATTGACTAACCCTCCCTCAAAGCCTCACACTCAACACAAAATTACCCCAGACCTTCCTACCCACTGTCCCAACTCGTATCTTTCGAAAAGAAAAACGCCCATTACTTGCCACTGCCCTGCCCTTATGCAACGCAGCGGTCCCCAAAGCGAAGGAAAAAGAACCGATGACCGAAGAAGAGAAATTCCTGTTTGACCTCAACGGCTTCCTCGTCGTCGAAGACCTCCTTAGCCCGGACCAGGTAGGCGCCATGAACGAGGCCATCGACGCCAACCGCGACGACGACGCCAGGCGCTCCGAACCCGCGCTCTCAAACTGTACCGCGCTGCTGCAAGAGGCCGGTCTCTAAAGGCAGCCACACCCGCTATAGATAAGGAATCACATCATGTCCAACGCCCAAGGGGCTATAGGCCCCAACGAAAAAATCAAAGTCAGCAAGATCGAAACCTTCGTCCTCAAAAACTCCTGGGTCTTTGTTAAAATCTCCACCGACGCCGGCATCAGCGGCTGGGGCGAAATGCTCAAAGACGACGCCAAAGCCTGTGCCGCCGGCGCCCTCGAAGTGGCCCATTATTTGGTCGGCCAGGACCCGCGCCCGGTGGCGCACCACTGGCAGGCCATCCACCGCGGCGCCTTCTACCGCGGCGG
>CAXGRO010000285.1:0-7278 GCA_964012055.1 uncultured bacterium | reverse complement strand
AGGAAGAAGTAGTACATCCGTCCCTCGGCGTACTGGCCGCCGGCGAGGATTTCGCCACCTTAGCCCGCGCCCAGTCCGAAGACCCGGGCACCAAAGACGCTGGCGGCAGTCTGGGCTGTTTTGGCCCCGGCCTGCTGGTACCCGAATTTGAAAACGCCGCCAACCTGCTCAAACCCGGCGAGATCAGCCAGCCCGTGCTCACCCAATTTGGCTACCACCTGATCCGCCTCGACGAAAAGCGCGAAAGCGAACTGTGCGCCAGCCACATCCTCATTCG
This sequence comes from uncultured bacterium, assembly GCA_964012055.1. Taxonomy (GTDB): domain Bacteria; phylum Latescibacterota; class UBA2968; order UBA8231; family UBA8231; genus CAXGRO01. Next base: position 7,001 of record CAXGRO010000285.1, on the reverse strand, counting down.
CGCCGCCACCTCTGGCCAGGACCGCGAGCGTGTGCACCGCACCCTAACCGAGCTGCGCCAGCGCGCCATCGACGGCGCCGATTTTGCCGCCCTGGCGCGCGTCCACTCCGAGGGCGCCCTAGCGTCGCGCGGTGGGCTGATGGGCAACATTCCCAAAGACGCCCTCCCCTTCTACCTGCAATCGCACATAGGATACCTCAAACTGGGGGAGATCAGCCAGCCTTTCTTTCTCGAAGACATCGGCCACCTGGTCAAGATCAACGACGACCAGACCACCCTCGAAAACCTCATCCGCGAAGACCGCACCGCCGACACCATGCAAAAGCTGATCAACGGCCACAAAACCGAAATCCACCTCGACACCCGCCTGCGCGACGACGCCGAAAGCCCGCTGGGATATGTTGCGCCTTGATGTCTTCCTCAAAAACGCCGGCCTGGTCAAACAGCGCAGCGCCGCCAAGCGCGCCTGCAACCAGGGCTGCGTCTACGTCGACCAGCAGCCGGCCAAAGCCGGCCGCGAGGTAAAAGTTGGCGACGTCATTGCCATCGACACCGACACCCAATACCTGCGCGTCGAAGTCCTGAACCTGCCGCAGCGCTCCGTCGCCAAAAAACAGCGGCCCAACTTCTACCGTGTCCTCGAGCACCAGCACCGCGACCCCGGTGCCGACCTGCGCTTTTAAAGAGAATACCGTGTCGCCGCCCGCCACCAAATGCGCCCCCTACCAGAGCCTGGCCGAGATCTACGACTACGTCATGCGCCACGTCGACTACGAGCAGTGGGCCGGCCACGTCCACGCCATTTTGGAATGCTGCGACCACCGTGTTGGCCGCCTGGTCGACCTGGCCTGCGGCACCGGCAACATCACCACGGCGCTCTACGATTTGGGTTACGCCGTCAGCGGCGTCGACCTCTCGGAGGCCATGGTCCAGGTAGCGCGCGAAAAGGCCATTCTGCTGGAGCGCGAAATCGAATACCACCAGCGCGACCTGCGCCACTTGCACGGCCTGGGGCCCTACGAAACCGCCGTCTGCCTCTACGATAGCTTTAACTATCTGCTGACGCCGCAGGACCTGGCGCAAGCGCTAGACGCGGTGCACGCCATCCTTTTGCCGGGCGGCCTCTTTATTTTTGACGTTTGCACGGAACGCAATTCAAAGCTTTATTTTCAAGACGTCAAAGAAGACGAGAGCGGGCCGGGTTTTAACTACGCGCGCCGCAGCCGCTACGACCACCAACGGCGCCTGCAGTACAACGAATTCCACATCCGCTTTGACGGCCAGGACGAAGTACTGGAAGAAACGCACTGCCAGCACATCTACCCGCTCGCCGAGTTGGAAGCCGCAATCGAATTGAGCCCCTTCACCCTGCTCGACTCCTTTGACGGCTTTACCTTTAAGAAAGGATCGGAAAAGGCCGATCGCGTCCACTTTGTCTTGCGCCGTTCCGCCGCAGCATCGGAGTCTTAGGAAGAGACGTCACATGTCCACAAAAACCGCACTGCCCGACCTGGCCGCCGCCGCCGATTTTTTTGCCGCCGGCGACGACTTCCTGCTGACCGCGCACGTCAATAGCGACGGCGACGGCATCAGCGCCTGCCTGGCCATCAAAGGCCTGCTGGCCGCCGCCGGCAAGCGCGCCACCGTCGTGTTACACGACGACCCGCCCAAGCCGCACTACAACTTTCTCAAAGACTGGGAGGCGCTGCAATCGGTCGAAGACTATGCGCCCAACAAAGCGCAATACGCCGTCGTGCTAGACTGCCCCAGCCTGGAGCGCATTGGCGACGTACAACAGTGCCTCGCCGACGACGCACACATCCTCAACGCCGACCACCACCGCGGCAACGACCTCTTTGGCGCCGTCAACGTGGTCAGCGAAGACGTCAGTTCGTCCTGCGAATTGGTCTACCACATTGCTGCGGCGTGCGACATGGACATCGACCAAGACACCGCGGTTCAGCTCTACACCGGCATCGTTTTCGACACCGGCGGCTTCCGCTTTTCCCTCACCCAGCCGTCCACCTTTGAAGCCGCCGCCGACCTGGTGCGCCGCGGCGTGCGCCTCGACTACATCGCCGACCAAATATTTAGCAATAAAACTCTTGACCTCATCAAACAATTGGGTTCCGCCATCGACTCGCTGGCCCTTTACCACGACGACCAGGTGGCCCTGCTCTACCTCAGCCGACAGGACCTGAAGGCCGGCGACCCCGACGAAGTGGTCAATTACGGCCTCAAGATCAAAGGCGTGGAAGTGGCCGTTCTCATCAAAGAAGAGGAACCGCAGCAACACCGCGCCAGCCTGCGCGCGCGCGACCGAGTAGACGTCAACCAAATCGCCCGCCGCTTTGGCGGCGGCGGCCACGTCAAAGCGGCGGGCTGCAACCTCGAAGGCAGTCGCCGCGAAGTGGAAGAGCAATTGCTCGACGAAATTGGCAAACACTTATAAGGGAGATGGAAGGGTGCATCTGGTTACACTAAAAGACTGGTCGGCCGCCGACCTAAACGCCAATTTGGACGCCAGCCTCGACATTAAAGCGCGCCCGGCGCACTACGCCCAGGCCATGCAGGGCAAAACCCTGGCCCTGCTCTTTCAGAAAACTTCCACCCGCACGCGCTGTGCCGGCGAAGTGGGCATTACGCAGCTGGGCGGCCACGCCCTCTACATGGACTGGCGCGCCACCAATTTTGGCCTGGCCGATTTGGGCGATGAGATCCGCGTGCTCTCCCTTTACGCCGACGCCATCGTCGCGCGCCTCTTGCACCACGATGACGTGCGCACCGCCGCCCAGGCCTCACAAGTGCCCCTTATGAACGGCTGCTGCGACCGCTACCACCCCTTGCAGGCGCTGGCCGACCTGATGACCGTGCACCAGGAATTCGGCCGCCTTGAAGGCGTGCACCTGACCTACGTGGGCGTGCTCAACAACGTCTGCAATTCCCTCGTCGCCGCCGGCCTCAAAACCGGCATGCGGGTCACCGCCGTCGTCCCCGAAGTTAACCCCATCGCCCACGACGAAGAGCTCTACGCCGAGGCCGAAAAGGCCGGCCTGTATTGCCGCCGCGACGACCTGCGCGCCACCCTGGAAGACAGCGACGTGGTCTACACCGATACCTGGATCGACATGGAGTTTTTCACCGACCCGGCCTACGCCGCCGAAAAAGACCGCCGCATACAGCTCTTTCAGCCCTACCAACTCAACCAAAAACTATTGGAGGGATTGGACCTGCGCATCATGCACTGCCTGCCGGCCCACCACGGCTACGAGATCGACGGCGCCCTGCTCCACGACCCGCGCTCCGTCGTCTTTGCCCAGGCCGAAAACCGCCTCCATACCCAAAAGGCCGCCATCCTGCAACTGACCGGCCGCCTCTCCTGAGCGCCGCCCATGCGCGCAAGAATGGCCCTCCTCATCTCTCTACTTCTGCTCTTGGAGCTGGGCAAAACCAACGCCCAGGCGCCGGCCGACGCCCCGGCCCCAAAGGGCGAAGAAGAGGAAGTCGCATTCATTCAATCCCCCTATCGCATTCTGGCCGTCCGGCCGCTACCCGGCACGCCGGGCGTGCAGACCGGTTTCAGCCGTGCCCAATACCTGGTCAATTTTGGCGCCCGCGAAGGCGTTAAACGCGGCAGTGTCTTCCAGGTCTACCGCATCACCGAATACATCGGACTGGTACAAGTCTCCCGGACTTGGAGGGACACCGCCTACGTGCGCCCCATTCGGCTCGAAACCAGAAAAGACCGCGAGGCCCTCTTCCCCCTGCAACCCGGCTACCAGCTCAAACCCAAATACGTCACCCTAGAAACCATTCACTTCGATTCCGGCAAACCGCAATTCAGCGTCGAAATGAACGAGCGCCTGCACTACGCATCGCGTTTTATCAACGCCTTTCCCGACTTTCCGCTCATTTTAGAAGGTCACACCGACAACACGGGCGACCCCAAAAAAAATATCGTACTCGCGCAACAGCGCGCCGCAGAAATTAAGATCTTCCTCAACGAAATCCACTTCATCCCCCTGGCGCAAATGCACACCACAGGCCTGGGCGACTCCGACCCCGTCGCCACCAACGCCACCGACGAAGGCCGGCTGCAAAACCGCCGGGTGGACATCATCCTCATGGACGCCGTTCCCAAGTAGCCCGGCCGTGGAAAAACCGCTCAAGCAATTGCGCGGCAAGCCGCTCAAGGACTTCCTCAAAAAGGTCGAGCGGCCAAACCGCGAACTCGTCTTCCTGCTGCAGGATTTGGAATACGCCGCCAACGTCGGCTCGGCCTTTCGCATTGCCGACGCCTGCGGCGTACGCCGCATGGTGCTCACTGGCATCACCACCTGCCCGCCCCACCCGCAGGTGCGTAAAATCGCCCGCGGCCGCGACCGCCGCGTCGACTGGACCTACGTGGAACAAGCCGACGAGGCTCTGGCGGCGCTCAAGGAAGAAGGATTTACTAGCTGTGCTTTGGAATTGACTGCGGCCTCCTTGCCCTACTACGAGGCCGACTACCCTGACAAACTGTGTCTGGTGGTGGGCCACGAAGACCACGGCGTCACCAAGCGCACCATGGCCGCCTGCGACATGGCCATCTTCATTCCCATGTACGGCAAGGGGGCCTCGCTCAACGCCCACGTGTCGCTGGGGGTAGCCGCCTACCACGTGCTGCACAGCCGCGCCCAAAGCGAATAGCGAATAACTCACCCAATTCAGCGCCCGGCACTCACGCCCGCTCCCAACGGCTCGGATCAATGCCGGGGGCTTCGCCGGCCATGTCCTCCGGCTTATTGCCCCCGTCGGGGGCCCAGTGGCGGGTATTGCGGTCGGCGAAAAACGGCCGCACCTCCTCGGGTATCAATGCGACCTTGTCCGCATCCCAGTCTTCGATTTGGTCGATTGGTCCGGCCCAGGCCGGGCGGTAGGAAAAGGCCAGCATCTCGCGCGCCCGGTCGCCCGCGTTGGGGTGGAAATGTCGGGAAAAAGTGCCTCACAATTTGCGTCTAGATGAGCGCCGTCTTCACACCGACGGCAACTGGCCATCAAGCCAGGCGCGAACTGCCTGGTCGTGCCCGCCGCCCGCCAGATTCTCGGGCAATAGCGATCATTATATTCACCTAAAATCAAGAGCGCAGTAGAGAGTCCACAACTTCATCTTCTATCATAAGAGTTGACCTTCTCCCGAACTTCATCGTCCCGAAAAGGCGTCTCTCCGATCTTGCTCAGCGCCTCCGATGCTCTCTCAACATCGGCGTCCAACTCGTCCATCAGGAATCCTTTGTACAGCTCCAAAAAATAATCTTCAAACTCTCTCGTCTTACATCACAGATCCCTGAGCCGCCTTCGCTCTTCCGGTTCGCTCGGTATCAAGACACAAATGAGAGGCGGCCTAACTCGCCCTGCCTAGTACGCACTGCCCCTCCATGTGGTCGCCCACGCTTGACAGCATCCCCTCTCTTAATTTGCTTTTGCAGAGACCAACAACCTTCTCTCTATTGAACCCAGCGCAGCCAACGAGCCATATGTTCATTGGCGTAAGTGGGGGCGGTTTTGCCGGCGGTGCTTTGTGGGGGAGTAGTTGGGGGAAAGGGGGGCCGGGACTCACAGCCCGCCAAGGCTGTGGGGATGTTGGGCCGGGCAGCCCCCCCGAGGGACTCACAAAGCACCATAGGCAAGGCCGCCCCCACTTGCGCCACCAAGCCCCTCGCCAGCCACCCAAATTCATGAAACCTCCACATAAAAAAATCGTCCTCATTTACACCACCCATCACAAGCCCCGCGCGAAAGGACCTACATGTCAGCATCAGACGTCGAGGCCGTCGAACAATTAAATAACATCAAAGAAGACATCTACGGCGAAATCGCCAAAGTCATCATCGGCCAGCGCGACATAGTAGAACAATTGCTCATCTCGCTCTTGGCAGGCGGCCACTGCCTGCTCGTCGGCGTGCCCGGCCTGGCCAAGACCACCCTCATCCAAACCCTGGCCCAAACCCTGGATTTATCCTTCGGCCGCATCCAGTTCACCCCCGACCTCATGCCGGCCGACATCACCGGCACCGAAGTCCTGGAAGAAGACCCCGGCACCAGCCGCAAGGCCTTTCGCTTTGTCAAAGGCCCCATCTTCGCCCACATCATTCTGGCCGACGAAATAAACCGCACCCCGCCCAAAACCCAGGCGGCGCTGCTCGAAGCCATGCAGGAACACGCCGTCACCGCCGCCGGCCACACCATGCGCCTCGAAGAACCTTTCTTTGTGCTGGCCACGCAAAACCCCATCGAGCAGGAGGGCACCTACCCCCTGCCCGAAGCCCAACTCGACCGCTTCATCTTTAATTTGTGGATCGATTACCCCAGCCCGGACGAAGAGGAAGAGATCGTGCGCACCACCACCAGCGGCGCACCGACCCAGGTAAACTCCGTGCTCAGCGCCACCAAAATTGTCGAACTGCAGCAATTGGTGCGCAAGGTGCCCATTGCCGACCACCTCATCAACTACGCCGTGCGCCTGGTGCGCAGCTCGCGGCCCGGCGACGAAATCGCCCCCGGCTACATTGGCGAAATGGTCAATTGGGGCGCCGGACCGCGCGCCTCGCAATACCTCGCCCTGGCCGCCAAAGCGCGCGCCATCCTCAGCGGCCGCCACTCGGTGGCCCTCGAAGACGTGCAAGCCGTAGCTCTGCCCGTCCTGCGCCACCGCATCGTGGTCAACTTCCACGCCGAGGCGCAAAACGTCAATTCCACCCGCCTGGTCGAACGCTTGCTCGACGAGGTGCCCGCCGACAACGCATGAACGTCGCCCCGGCCGCAACCTCCTACCTCGACCCCGAAGTGGTCTCGCGCCTCAGCCGCCTCGACCTGGTGGCCCGTCTGGTAGTTGAAGGCTTCATCACCGGCCTGCACCGCAGCCCCTACCACGGCTTTTCGGTGGAATTCTCCGAGCACCGGCCCTATATGCCCGGCGACTCGCTGCGCGACCTCGACTGGAAGGCCTACGCCAAATCCGA
>CAXGRO010000284.1:0-7282 GCA_964012055.1 uncultured bacterium | reverse complement strand
GCTGCCTGAAGGATGTCTTTTCTGTCTATCGGTTCTACCAAATGCAGAGCAGAATAAACCCGGTCTATTATACCCTCATCTGCAGTCTTCCAAATCTCATCTCCAGCGTGACAGGGAACCTCCAAGACGATGGCTGTTTTTCCTGCGGGCGCCATGTGCGGGCTGCGATTCTTGCTCTCGTAAAGCCTTGTAAAAGGAATTTTTTCTGATGGAAAATAAATTGAGGCATTTTCAGAATAGAAAGGTTTATCGAAACAGAAGACGCTGAGCAAGAGGTTGCGATAACGCATGTTTTGAGCTATGTCCAATAACTCCTTCGGTGGTTTTGGGTGTAGAATATCCAAAATTAGCGGTAACGGCAAGCTACTGATCACGATCTGCGCTGGCAGTCGCTCTACTCCGTTTAACTCAATGGTCTGAATGGTTCCTCCCGCATGGCTCAATCTTGTCACCCGACTGCCGCAGTGCAGCGATTGGTGCCCAATTTTTTGAGCCATGCGCTCAAAAATGGTGCCAAAACCGAGTTTGGGATAGAAAAATGTTCCATCTAAATGGCGCCTATCGTTTTGCTGAAAAATGCCCCGGAATAAAGTCCACGCATCCAAGTTTTGCAAACGCCCACCGGCTATTTTAGGGGAGAGGTTTTCTGCCTTTTCTCCCCATAATTTTTCAGAATAGTTTATCAGTAAGAGTTCCGCCAATGTGCGCCCGTATTTACCCTCAGCCCAATCCCGAAAATTGACCTCCTCTCCAGAGTCCCCCGCCCCGATCCGCTCCTTGGCGATGCGTCCCAGTACCTTCCAATTCAATTGGCGCAGCATATCTGCAGGTTGCAACGGAAAGCGCATCCGCCGTCCGTCGAGATGTATAGTGCTGGGTGCGTTTACCGCAAGCAAATCTGCGCCCAATAGGCTTTTTATTTCGCGCGTGACCGCTGGGATTTTGTCGTGTAACCGATGCGCTCCAGTGTCGAACAAACAATTACCTAATTTAAGGGTGCGGGCATTCCCGCCTACTGCTTCCCCAGCTTCAAAAAGCTCCAAATCAAGGCCTTTCTTGCGGGCGTAATAAGCCACCGCAAGGCCCCCTGGCCCCCCGCCCAATATTTGCAAGGCCCCCCTCTCGCTTTTCCCTTCAGTATTCGTAGACATCAATTTCCGCCCACATGCGGTTCACATAGGGGTTGTGATAGAAACTTTGTTGGTGTTTGAGTGGCCTGCCATTAACAAAATAGGGACTACCAATTGTTATCATGGGCCTATCTGCAGGAATCTGTGCTATTTTTATTAAATCTGTTTCATCTTCAATTGTAACATATACGGCTTCTACTCCTTGGGAGGCCAGGTAATATTTAACGAGTGGTACGGCGACTACATGAAGTCCAGGCTCATCTTCTTTACCTTCTATGTAGTCTTTTATTTGGGCAATAGCCGTAGGCCGCTTGTGTTGGATCACCAGGTGCGCCGTCACAGAAGCATGCGCCAGCAAGAATAGCATTATTGTTATTAGATACCGACGCCGATTAAAATGGTAATGTCCTGCCACTTCTACTATAGCTAGCACGATAAAGGGCAGCAACGGCAAAACATGCCTACTTTTGTACACTACGTTTTGCGCCATAAAAATCCACCCCAGATATACAGCCCAACTTGCTGCTTTAATGCGGAAATCAACCTCCCTCCAACGGCCAGCAAGCACTGCCGGCCACCCCTGGACCAGCACGGCACATAACGCCAGTGTCGCTACCAAAGTCAACCAATGGCGCCCAGCCCAAAACAAGCCGAGACCGTCCGCCAGTATCCCTTCAACCAAACGATTCATCCGCACCGTCAAATCGGACTCGGTTATTATGGTTCCACCAAAATCTCTAAAGTGTCCGTCCGCTTGTATTTGCGCCGCCTCGACCAAGCCGCCCCACCCCGTATGTCCTATCAGTGGAACTAACCAGACAGCCGTACCCAGTACGCCACCTCCAACCACACTCCACTTTCTGGTGCTCCTATCTACCACCAGTAACAGGACGGGCAATGCCAGAAAGGGCAAGTAAGATAGGCGTATTCCTCCCAACACCCCCACTAACAGCCCCCCCCATATCTGCCTATCTCCTTTTGTTAGATAATGGAAAGCGGCCATCATACAAGCCACCCCCATTAAATCAGCCATATAACGATTGCCCATGAGCCATAATAGTGGATTAAAAAATACGAGAAAAACAATTAGCATCCCTCTACCACTGTCGATGTCTGCCCCACCTATGCGCAGCAAAAAAACGATAATTACATAGGTCGATCCCCCCCCAACCAAGGCAAATGCAATGGCATAATATCCCGTGAGACCATATAGCAGCTTAACGACATAACAAAACACCGGATATCCGGGAAAATGCGGCTGCAACCGGGTCACATCGTAGTCGATCACCGCCAGGGCAAAACGCAGACTGTCTGTATCTTCGATGTAATATATGGCGGTCAAGAGCCGCGAGCCTACACAGAGAGCCAACAGAGCGTAATGCCTTTTATCTACAAACACCATGTCTTAATTATTTCTATCTCTTTGCACACCCTTTACTGCGTTCAAATAAAACGCAATCTTTCGGGAATACCCAGACGGACTCCTCACTCAATATATTTTTTAAATAAAGAAACTGCCCAGACATAACGCCTGGACAGTTTCTCAGCTCTTAAGAATTAATTTAGATCTACCAATTAGCAATATTTGTGTCGGAAAAACCGTAGGCACTCTGGAGTACATCTTTAGCGCGCGCATAATTGCGCAACGTCGTATTGTAAGCGTCGCTGCCCGGCGCGCCATAGGAGGGCGCGTTGCCCATTATGCCGGCCAATTCCGCCAATTGCCCACCGCTGATAAGCCGGAACGGGCTGTATTGGAGCGCCATGGTAAAAGCCCGCATCTCGGCCCAGTGCTTGTTGAGTTTGACCAAGTTTTCATCGGAAGTACCGATGTCTGCCATGTCATCCAGAGTATCGTTGATATAATGTACGACCGTAGCCGCGAGGACTTTTTCCATGCCATTGGCGGCAATCTGGCGCTGCTCGGTGATGGCACTCACCGTGCCCTGACTAGAGATTAGGGCGCGACCGGTGAGAAAGGCATCAAAGATCTCCTTGGTAAGATTTACCCCTGTTCCCCCCTTGTCGCGCTTGCCCGCGTTGCGGGAGAGACCAAAATTGTACTCCGATTTGAAGTCGATGGTGCCATCGCCGTTGGAATCAAATGTGTAGTCTTCAACGCCGCCGGCCAGCTGGTCGTCGGTGTAGCGGGCGTAGTCACGCGCCGCCCCAAAGTAGCCAAACGCTTCGTCCCAGGCGTGTTCCATGGCTGTATAGGGTTTTGTGCCGTTGCGCGCTTCGCTGTTGTCGCGGTCCAAAAGGCCGTCCATGTACACGCCCGTGCTCTGATAAAAAGTCACTGCACCGATGAGCAATTTATTGATCATCTGCGCCAGGTCGACTCCGTTGTCGTCGGTATACACCGCCGGGGTGCCCAATTTGCTGGCATCTTGGGAGTTGGCGGCAATGATTTCAAACCATTCGCGAACCAGTGTGTCGGCGTTTTTACCAGTGCCGATCACGATATCGTCCGAGATCTTGCCCACCAAGTTTTTGCCGGTCGAAATGGCGGAATAGCGCGGCTCTGCCAAGACCTTGCCGCCAACACCACTCAGCGAAGTCAAATCGAGGGCATCGTCGTACTCGTAGAAGGCAAGTAAATCATCTACGGTGATGGGCTGCGCCCCGGCCTTGCCCAAATTGCCGATAAAAATCTTGAGGTCCTGTACCAGTAGATTGCGCACCACCTGCCCAGAATAAGACACACTGCTGGATCCTGTCTCAAAACGGCTGTCAAAGGAATAAGCCGTGGGCACATCGACATTGCCGCCGTCGCCGTCGCCGCCAACGATATTATCGTCATCATCGTCATCTCCGCAGCCGCCCACCCATAGACCAGCAACGAGCAACAAAGCGACTGTGCGCTGTTTTTCCTTTGAAAAGAACATCATGACCCTCCTCCTAGTTACATTGATGATGTGATATTATCAATACTGTGGACACTTTTTCGATTTTGAGCGGATTTTTGTAAGGTTGAAATTCGTAAGTGATTATTTATCAACAAGTTACAAATTTCAATGTCTATTTGCCTAAGCCGCTATTTATCAATGACTTACAAAAAGTGTCCACAGTATTGATTATGAATTATGGATATTGAAGTGTTTTTTGATAAAGCCTTGAAATCGAACAAACCGTCTATATTCCACGCTTGACTCCTAAATTGATTTGTCGTCTGGGTCCTATGAGAATGCCCGAGCTCAAATTGGCCTGTGGCTGACCGGCGTTGGAATGCAGCCTGGAGCCGATATAAACCTCATCCAAAAGATTTTTTGCAGATAAAAAAGCGCTCCACTGACGCGACACTTTATAGTCCATACTGGCATTGAGAATGGAATAGGAAGGCACCGGCCCGGTATCGCCCCGATTGAATGTCTCTTCGATATTCTCAAAATCGGTAAACACCTGGCCGACATAGCGCCAGTCGGCGCGCAGGCGCAATTTGGCATTTACCTGCTTGGCCAACCCTAGGGTAAGCGTGTGTTCAGGCGCGTATGGCAATTCGTTACCCGCCAGGTCCACGTCGACGTTGCCCGCTATGACCGCCGAGGAAACGACGCCGCTCTTAATCTCTGTCTGTAGATAAGTATAGGAGAAGTTTACGTCGGGAAGCAGCGCCGCATAACGCGAGGTCCGCAGGGCTGCCCCCGCTTCGATGCCGTATGTGTCAACTCTTCCCAAATTCTTAAAAGCCGTGCCGCGGCCGGCGGCAACCAAGTGGTCGATGCGCAACAAGAAGCCCGTGATCTCCAACGACGCTTTGGTGCCCCACGAGCGAGCGCCCAACTCAATATTCCAACTTTTCTCGGGCTTTAGATCGAGGCCGCCGGACACGACGTTTTGACCGAAGTTAGTGATTTTTAATGTACCACTGGAAGGCGGGGTATAGCCCCGGTGCACCCCGCCAAAGAGATTAAAGCGTTCAAATTGGTAATTTACGCCCACGCCCGGCAGTAGGACGTGTGACAATTTGTCGACCATCGCCGAGCCTCGCAAGCGATCGACCCGATCTTGCTTAAAAACTTCAAAGCGTAGTCCGGGACTTACGGTCCACCTCTCCCAAGCCAACTGCTCGCGGGCGTAGAGCGCCAGCGCCGCCGTTTCATAATGGTGGCTCTGGCCAACGATCTGCACTGGATCATCGAGATCGTCGGGTGTGCCAGTAAAATAAACACCGTCGCGGGCGTTGGGGCCGGAACCAACCTTCTTGTCATCAATGAAACGCTCCCAATGACCCCGCACACCTAATTCAAGACGGCCTCTGCGTCCCATCCAACGGTGTTTTAATGTGTAATTCTGCTCTATGCCGCCCACGTAAAATGTGCGCAAAATGCCAAAATTGCTTTGCCCGCCGCCCACCCGCACTATATCCCCGGTCTGAAAATAGGGCACTGCCGTCAAATCGCCCGTTTCCAACGCCCCAGAGCGGACAAAAATATCGTCTTCGCGCCACCAACGCCGATCGAACACACTGGCATACACTGTAGTCGTGCCGGTGAGTTTGGTCGCGATCTTATTGGTATATATCAGATCGAGCGCTCCTCGCCATACCTTAAAGTTATCTTCGTCCTTAGGATTAAAATTAGGGAAGTTGGCAAACGTATATTCCGTAAGCCCTGTGTAGGTGGCGTTGGTATTCTCAAAGTTGCCGTTGACTTTGAGGTAAAGCACTTTCTTGTCGCTCAACAGGAAATGCGTTTTTAACGTGCTATTGACCTGATCGAAGGTATTATTATCCCTAAACCCGTCACCGTGTTTGTAGAGTACCTGAACGTCTGACTTAGCACGGCGACTTCCCATGCCACTACGCTCCAAAAACAGGCTGTAATATCCGTTATTGCCCAGCGTCACTTGATAGACGGTGCCCTCAGTTTGTCCGGGTCGACGCGTCGTATAATTGACGATTCCTCCCATCGTCTGTGGTCCATACCGAACGGCAGCACTCCCCTTGATCACTTCCAGCGCGTCAATGCGTTCGGCGGGGGGGTTGTAATACATATTGGGGTAGATATACACGGCAGGCTGAATGGGAACCCCGTCTTCTAGCACGAGTACGCGAGAACTGCGACGCGGATTCAAACCGCGAATGCCGATGCTCAAGCGCGAATTGCCAAAACCGTCGTCGGCATAGCCATTGATGCCGGGCACCAACTCGAGTAACTCCTGCGTACCTACAGGGCGAATTAACTCGACCGCCTGCGGTTCCAGTTTGGCCACCGCCCCTGTGAGTTTTTTATACACGCGGGGCGATTCAGCTATAATGTCGACGGGAAGCAATCTGATCGGATTAACGGCAAGGGCAATGTCTAGGACATAATCGGTCCCAGCTTTAAGAACGACCTCCCTGCGGAACGCATTATAGCCTATCATCTCGACTTCAATAGCGTGTAAACCTGGAGTGAGGTTTTTAAAAATATACTCCCCATCTTTCCCTGTGGTAGCTCCACTAATATCTCCCGCAAATTCTATTTTGACTACGGCGCCAGGAATAGGCAATTGGTCTTCTTCATCAAAAACCCTTCCGTTTATCATACCCGAAGATAGGGGATCCGCACCAACCCCTACCGATTGGCACAACAGGCCCGCAATCAACAGCACCACACCTATCCAAAATCTATATAATATCATAACTTAAAAAAGTTCGGGATTCCGTTTTCTTACGCCTTCTGTAGGCGAAATCCCCGAGTCTGTGTCATTAAGTTTAACCAATGCATAACTCCCTTTATCCTCTTCCTCTTGCTGAGGAGCCAAAATCGGATCGGATTCACAACCCCACGCATATGAAGCAAATAAAACGCCAACTCCCCAGAACACAATTCTTAATTTTCTCATTAATCAGTTGTTTTAATTACACTTAAATTAATTAATAGCTATTTTCTCACATTGAGATAAATTAAAAATAACTCAACTATTCTTTTGTTTGATATTCAAATCCTATGGTTTATGCAAATAACTTAATTACTGTAAAGCAAACTTATAAATGGTTAGACATCTTTTTGTATGCCATACCAAACTCATATTAAATAAGTCCGTCATTAGCAAATTGTCAAGCCTTAAAATCGCATTTAGCGAAGCGAACCTGCTGCTGACAAGACTTATAATACGTGATGTGTGACTTTTTTTAGGAATGGCGATCCCTCCCCTATCTTGTTTTG
>CAXGRO010000283.1:0-7296 GCA_964012055.1 uncultured bacterium | reverse complement strand
GGCAACAGCCAAAACGTGCTCAACGCCGTGGAGGTGGCGCGCGCCAAGGGCATGAAAACGATAGGCTGGACCGGCTTTGGCGGCGGCAAATTGGCCGGGATGGTGGATCGGTCTGTGGTGATCGATAGCGACCACATGGGCAGGGTGGAAGACGTGCACACCGTGCTGATGCATTTGATGTGTTATTATTTTATGGAGCGCGAAGGGGGGTGAGCCCGGTGTGGTGCGACAAACGCGTGCGATATAATTATCCCATAGAGAGAGCGATATGAGCGACGCAGTGCAGTTTCCAACCTACGAATCCATCGGCGTGCGCCCGCTGATCAATTGCCGCGGGACGTACACTATAATTAGTGGCTCGGTGATTTTGCCCGAAGTGTGCCAGGCCATGACTGAGGCTTCCAAACGCTACGTTAATCTCGACGAACTCATGGAGGGGGGGGGGGCTCGCATTGCCGAGTTGATGCAATGCGAGTGGGGCTTGGTTACCAGCGGTTGCGCCGCCGCCCTGTGTCAGATTACGGCGGCGTGCGTGGCTGGTTCCGATGGAGAGAAGATGGCTCGCTTGCCCGATACCACAGGGCTGCGCAATCAAGTTATTTCCCAGCCGTCGCACCGCAACGTCTACGACCACGCCATTCGCATGGCGGGGGTCGAGATCATCGAGGTGCAGAACAAGGAAGAACTGCTGGCGGCGATAAACGAGCGCACCGCCATGTTTTCGGTGCTGGGCGATGCAGCCGAGCGCGGTGAAATACCGGTTGAAGAGATGATCAAGATAGGTCATGCGCACGATATTCCGACGTTGGTGGACGCGGCGGCCGAGCGGCCCGACGTGCCCAATTGCTATCTGGAGCAGGGCGCCGACGCGGTGGCCTACAGCGGCGGCAAGTGTTTGCGCGGTCCTCAGGCTTCGGGGCTGGTGCTGGGGCGCAAGGATTTATTGCAGGCGGCCTTTCTCAACGGTGCGCCGCACCACGCGCTAGGGCGGCCGATGAAAGCCGGCAAGGAGGAGATTATGGGACTGCTGGCCGCCGTGGAACAGTGGGTGGCGCGCGACCACGAGGCCGAGTGGAAGGAGTGGGAGCGGCGTTTGCAGGTGATTGCCGACGCGGTGACGCAGTTCGAATCCGTTACCACCCAGATAGCCCAGCCGGGACGCTCCAATGTGGCGCCAGTTTTGCAGGTGAACTGGGATCAGGAGCAACTGGCTATCAAACCAGCGGATTTGGTCCGCCAATTAGACGAGGGGGAGCCACGCATAGAGGTGGGCGGCGGCGGCGGTTTTTGGGTGATGCCCTATATGATGGAGGAGGGGGAAGAGGAGATTGTGGTGCGGCGTTTGACGGAAATTATGTCGTTGTCGTTATAGTTGTTATAAATATTCCTGAGTTATTAATGACTTAGGAATATTTTCTTGCTCGATTGTTGACATCGGTGCAATAAATAGTTTACATTAACAATACTGTGGATACTTTTTGTAAGTCATTGATAAATAACGGCTTAGACAAATAGGCATTGAAATTTGTAACTTGTTGATAAATAATCACTTACGAGTTTCAACCTTACAAAAATTCGCTCAAAATCGAAAAAGTGTCCATAGTATTGATTAAACAACCAGAGCATTAAATAGTTTACACGTTGAGTTATGCAAAAAGAAGAAAACAAGGACGCGCGCTCGTATCCGGCCGCCGACCAGGAGGCCTTGCGGCTCAAAGCCATCAAAGCGGTGGAGTCGGGGGTCAAGCAAGGCGAAGTGGCTCGCTTATACGGCGTCACGCGGCAGGCCGTGGCCAAATGGGTCAAGGCGTATCGCGAGGGCGGCAGCAAGGCGCTCAAGACCAAGCGCCGCGGACGTCCCCGGGGCGGCCGCTTGCGGCCCTGGCAGGTGGCACACCTAGTGCGCACGCTGGTTGAGCACTTGCCCGACCAACTCGAATTGGGTGACGGCTTGTGGACGCGCGAGAACGTGTCGCTCTTGGTGCGCCGCCAATTTCGCGTGCGGCTGTCGCGCTGGACCGTGGGGCGCTATTTGATACGCTGGGGGTTGGGGGTGCAGAAGTTTCGCCACTACGTGCTGGGGCGGCGCTCGGCCCACTTCGAAAAAGAATACGTACAAATTCGCCGCTGGGCGCGGCGCGAGCGGGCCAGAATATACTGGGGCGCCCTGGTGGAGGTAGACATCGGCCGCAGTGCCGCCGACCAGAGGACTGCCAAGGGCGGCGTGGCGCTGGCCGAAGTGCGCCCTTTTTCCGGACACGTGATTTCCGCTATCAACAACCGGGGGCTGCTGAAGTTTATGGTGGTCGATCGTTTGTTGGAGGCAGATGTTTTGCTCGACTTCTTGGCGCGGTTGGTGCAGTACAGCCCGCACAAGGTCTTTTTAATGGTCGAGCGCCATCCCCTTTACCGCGCAGAGGGCGTCAGGACGTGGCTGGCGCAACACGTCCGCGATATTCGCCTTTTCTTTCTCCCCGACGACGGCGAAGGCGAATCTATCGACGAGATGAAAGCCGCAGGTTGAGTATGGGACCGTTTGTCAGTTTTTTGTTTCAGTACGTGGATATCGAAAAAGACCCGCGCGAAATTTTGCGCCTGCTCACTTGGGTGTCCGGCGCCGTAATGATACCGGCGATTGGTGCTGGCATGGCGATCAATTACGCCCTGCCCTTTGACATGTCGCTGTTTATCGTCTGCCAGGTGGTGTTGCTGGTGGTCGGCGTCGATCTGCTGGTGATCCACAAGTACAAACGCGCTCTACAGGTGCTGGGGCTCATCGCCGTGGGGCTGGCGTTGGTGGTGGTCTTTATTCACTGGGGGCGCACCGAGTGGTCCAACCTCAACCTCATAGCCACCTGTGCTCAATTTTACCTGGGGGTGCGCACCCTGCGCTACGATTTTTAAGGCGTTGTGCGGCGCCGCAGGCGCACGAATTTGGCCGCGTAGAAATAGGTCGAATGTAGCACCAATAGTGTGGCCAACAGTACGGCCCACTGGCCCAGTTGATCCAGATTGAAAACATAACAGATGAGCACCAGGGCCATGGAGCAGACGGTTATTTTTCCCGGTTTGTCGGCCTGCACCTCAATGCCCCGGCGCCATAGAATCATCCCCCCCAATAAGATCAGCGCGTCTTTGCCCACCACCATCCAGGTGAACCACAGCGGCATATTGCCCCGGTAAAAAGTCAGATACAAGACGGCGGCGGCGACGAACAGTTTGTCGGCGATCGGATCGATGTATTTGCCCAGGGTGGAGACTTGTGCATTGCGGCGGGCCAGTATGCCGTCGAGGTAGTCGGTGAGGATGGTCAAGAGGCCGATGCCAAAAGCCATCCAGTTGTGTTGGGGGTTATTAAAAGAGAGAAAGTACAGGAAGGGGAGAATGAGTGGGACGCGGGAAAAGCTGAGCAGATTAGGTGCGGTTAAGATATGCCCCATGCCAGGTGTCTTCTGCGGGTTGTTGGCTGTGAGAAAGGATAAAATAGGAGTTGCCGGGGTTTAATCAAGAGTGCTCCGGTCGTCTCTCAAGCGGTTGGATGTAGTATCCTGCCACATCGCTCCGGCAGTCGAATCGATGAGGGCGCGGCGGCGTTGCTCTTCAAAATCCAGTACTTCATCAGGTGTATTGGCGTCCTCGTCGCGGCGCAGGGCGACGGAGATCGGCCGCACGGTTGCGAGGCTGTCGGCCGGTGGGGCGGTTCCGGAGTGCGGGTCTATTTTGACTATATGTAGGCCGCGCGGTTTTTGGAAGTAGGTAGCTGACCTGTTTTCGTGCGCTTCTCGCATGAATTTGGCCCAGATGGGGGCGGCGCCGCTGCCGCCGGTGATTTGTTTGCCCTGTGTGTCTACCAATTTGTGTTGGCGGCGCTGGTCAAAGCCGCCCCAAACGCCGGCGGCCAGGTTGGGACTGACGCCGACGAACCAGGCGTCGGTGTTGTCGTTGGTGGTGCCGGTTTTGCCGGCGGCCGGGTGGGCAAAACCCGTGCGGCGCACGGCGCGGCCGGTGCCGCGGTCGACGATCTGGCGCAGCAGGTGGAGCAGGCACAGTCCTATGAGCCAGCGCAGGATGAGACTCAATTTTTGTATTGGAATTTGCAAGAGAGATGTTCCGCCAAATTCACTCGCCGTTCTTAGAAAAGAGAACAGATCGGCTTATCTTTGTCAATTTTAGCCCGCCCTGAAGAGTGCGACAGCGCGATTGCAGGGCATAAGAGGTGTGTTTGTCTGCTTGCATTTATACTGGGCTATTGGCAATTTTAAAAGAAATAGCCTTTGGGGAGGTAATCAATGAAACGTCTGATTTTTGTTTGGGTTCTGGGCATTGCGGCCGGGATGGCGGCCTGTGGCGGCGACAGTTCAGAAGGGCCGCAACTGGGGCCCGACGTGGTGGCGCCGGACCGGCCGTCCAATCTGGAAGTGGGCAAAATAGGCGATGGGGAAATCCAATTGACCTGGGCGGCACCGTCCGACAGCGATTGGACTTTCTTTATCGTCTACCGCGCCGAGGCCACGGGCGCCGCAGTGGCGCTGGACTCGACATTTCAAGCCCAATTTGCCGACCGCAATCTCGAATACGAAGTGGAGTACACCTACCACGTCACGGCAGTGGACGGGGCGAACAACGAAAGTGGACCGTCCAACAGCGTCAGCGGCCAACCTTTTAACACGCTGTCGCCGCAGGCGCCCACCGGCTTGCGGGCCGGGGCGCGCAATATTGTTATTTTTGACCAGCTCGACATCTTGCTCGACTGGAACGACAACACCGAGGCCGACCTCGACCTCTACCGCCTCTACCGCGCCACCGAGTCGGATTTTTCCGATGTCATACCGCGCGCCGAAGTGGTGGAACCGCGTTTTATAGATGAGGAAGTCGAGGTCGGAATGCGCTATTTCTACCGCGTCACGGCGGTGGACCGGGGCGACAAGGAGAGCGTGGCGTCGCAGAGCGTTTCCGACGTGGCCCTGGAGGTGCCCGTGCTCACCGAGCCGCTGCAGGGTGCTCTGGCCTCGCCCACTCCCACCTTCCAATGGCAGGCGGTACCCGAAGTTTTGACTTACCAGGTCATTGTCACGACCTCGCCCACCAGCGGCGAAATTTCCGACGTGCCGCTCACCAGCGACACCACGGCGGTTTTTCAGGGGCGCAGTGTTTCGCCCGATTCCACCGCGGCGCTTGAATCGGGCGAAATTTATTACTGGAAGGTCATCGCCAGCACCCGCACCAGCGGCGTGGAAAATTCGGTGAGCATTGTCGAAAGTTTTAAGGTGCGCTGAGCCGACATTCTCGCGGGAAAAATCTATGAAGTCATTTCATAAGTCCTTCCTGGCGTCGCGCGGCTGCAAACCCCGTCGCCGGCGTTATCTTCAGTCGACCTATTTACCAATATGTCTCCTTCAGGTGCCTTGTCTACGGGGTTTTCGCTGGCGCTTTGGCCGACGGCCGAACGTATGAAATGACTTCTATCGTGAAAGAAGGGGCCCTGCGCATAGTCCGCACCTTGAGAGACGCCGGCTACCAGGCGCTGCTGGCCGGGGGGTGCGTGCGCGATATGGTGCTGCAAATCGAGCCGGCCGATTGGGATGTGGCGACCGACGCCGATCCGCAGGTGGTGATGGACTTGTTTGCACACACGGTGCCGGTTGGGGTGCAGTTTGGCATTGTGGTGGTCTTGCTGGACGAGGGGGAGTACGAGGTCGCGCGCTTTAGGCGCGACGGGGTCTACTTGGACGGCCGCCATCCGAAGGAGGTGGAATATTCCGGCGCCGAGGAGGACGCCCGGCGGCGCGATTTTACCATCAACGGCATGTTCTACGACCCGTTTGAAGAGCGCATCATCGACTATGTGGGGGGGCGCCAGGACATCGAGCGGCGGGTGGTGCGGGCCATCGGTGAGGCGCCTCAGCGCTTTGCCGATGACTATTTGCGCATGTTGCGGGCGGTGCGGTTTGCCGCCCGTTTGGCGTTTGAGATTGAAGGCGAGACGCGCCGCGCCATAGCCGAACATGCCGGCCATATCCGCCAGATCAGCGCCGAGCGGGTGCGCGACGAATTGACCAAGATGCTGGTAGAGGGTCGGGCTGCTAGCGCCATGCAGACGTTGTTGGAGCTGGGTTTATTGGCCGAGGTATTACCCGAAGTGGTGGCGATGGACGGCGTGCCCCAGCCGCCGGAATTCCATCCAGAGGGCGACGTGTGGACGCACGTGAAGATGTTGCTGGACGGCCTGGACGGGCCCAGCGCCGCGCTGGCTTGGGCGGCGCTGTTGCACGATATCGGCAAGCCGCTCACTTACGAAGTGGCGGACCGCATCCGTTTTAACAAACACGATGTGGTGGGGGCGGCGATGGCGACCGAAGTGTGCCAGCGTTTGCGCATGTCCAAGGCCGATACCGAGGCCATAAGCGCGTTGACCGCCCAGCACATGCGTTTTCGCAACGTCAAGGAAATGCGGGCGAGCAAACTCAAGCGCTTCTTGCGCCAGCCCGTCTTTGCGGAACTGCTGGAACTGCACCGGCTCGACTGCCTGGCCAGCCACGGCCAGCTAGACCTCTACGAATTCTGCCGCGAAAAAATGGCGCAAGCCGAGCCAGAGGAATTGCAGCCCACGCGTTTGCTGACCGGGCGCGATTTGATCGCCATGGGATTTGAGCCCGGCGTTTTGTTCAAAGAGATATTGACCGCTTTGGAAGACGAGCAATTGGAGGAGCGGCTCGGCGATCGGGAAGAAGCGGTAGCGTGGGTGCGGCAGCGGTACGGGGAGTTACTTAGCTAAGTCCTTCTTTGAGTGTGTCCAATATAGGCCGGTGATCTGGTGACATGACGTAGATGCCGGCCCATTCCCGATTTTTGACCCATTGAATTTGTTCGACTGCGATCTCGCGACCCACTTTGCCCTGATCTTGGGGATCCTCATACGCAGACAAGCGTTGATAAATCTCGTCGGGGATGACGACACCGGGAATTTGTCCCATGCGGCGGGCGTGGTCGAGGCTGGTGAGGATCATGACGCCGACGAGGACGGCTGTTTGGGCGCGAAAGGGCTCCAGGACTTCCAGGGGGGCGAGGCGGAAGGCCGGTTGGGTCATGATGTAGTCGACTTCGGCTTCGATTTTACGGCGTAGTTTATCGACTTCGGCTTCGGCGTTGACGGCTTCGGGCTCAAAGCCACTGCCTATGGTAAAGTGAGTGCGAGGGTCGCGGTGGCGCCCCAGGGGCTGGCCGCCGAAGTCGGTGCCGGCGTTGAGGCAGGCGTGGGTGTAGTGGATCATGGCCACAGAGTCGAGGTCGAAGACG
>CAXGRO010000282.1:0-7342 GCA_964012055.1 uncultured bacterium | reverse complement strand
GGCGTATTGCCAATGCGCCCCCTGGGCGTCGACATCGGCGCCGCGCTCGATCAGCAAGGCGGTGAGCTCGGCGTAGCCAAAACCGGCGGCCAGGTGCAGGGCGGTATTGTCGCGCACGTCGCGCACATCCACATCGACGCCGTGCCCCAGTAGCTCGCGCACCTGAATCAAATCGCCGTTGCGCGCAGCATCCAGCAAGGTCTGCGCCGCCGGTTCAGCGGCGTGGGCAACGTTCAGGCTGAGCAGCAAGGCGGCGGAGATTTCCACGGCCAGGGCAAGTGTTGCGAAAGCGATCAGTGTGCGTTTCATGATGAGCCTCCTTAGTGCGGCGTTTGAATCCATAATTTGCAATTGCCGTGCCAGAGAGAAGCTCAGTCGAGCAACTTTGTGACTGATTTTTTCTAATTTATTTATAAATAAACACTTATATCATTCGATTTGAATTGGATAATACAACCTATCTGATTTGGAAATTATAGTGTCAATGTTTTAGTCAATGAAAGAATAAACTAAATTAAACTTATTATTATCAATGATTTTATCACAGACAAAAAAATAGTCATCTATGCCAAATAAATTGGCGAATCCGAGCTATATTGGCGAATTTCGCCATATCTCACACCCTATAATTGGCGATAAACGCCTCGTTGAATTCGAGCCCAAGTCCGGGTCGTTCGCTCATTTGAATTTGGCCGTCGACAATTTCAAAAGCGGGGTCGTAGAGTTGCGACCAGATCTGGTAGGGTTCGGTGTGGGGACAGGCCGGCACCATCAGCCCATTGGGCACGGCCGCCAGCAAATGGCAGTTGAGTTCGGGAAACGACGCCCCGTGCGGCGCAATATAGGCGTGGTGCGCCTCCGCTAGCGCCGCCAACCGCATCAACCCGGTAAAACCGCCGCCAATGAGAATGTCGGTCTGCACCACCTGCAAGCCGCCTTCCACCAAAAGGCGGCGGATGCCGTAGGGCGTGGGGTCGCCCTCGCCACCAGCCACCAGTGCATCGGACGCCTCGCGCACCTGACGCATATAGCCGGGCTCGTCGTCGTCGCGCACCGGCTCCTCAATCCAGAATAAATCGTAGGGGGCAAATTTGCGCGCCATCGTCGCCCCCAAACGGCCCTCCCACATACGGCGAATGTCGATCATCAATCTGCGCTCCGGCCCCAATACCTCACGCGAGCGGCGCGCCTTTTCCAGCGCCTCATCCGGATCTGGATCGGAGAGGTGAAACTTGACCGCGTCAAATCCCAGGCCCACGTGCTTTTCCACCAGCGCCGCCACCTGCTCTACCGTTTGTGGGGCGTAGCCGATGCCGTCGGCATACACCGGCACCTGCTGGCTGTGGCCGCCCAACAAGCGCCAGACTGGTTCGCCGATGGCCTTGCCGTAAAGATCCCACAGCGCGATGTCGAGCGCCCCCACCGTGGCCATGGCCCCTCTACCCGGTCCACCAAAATTCCACACCGCATCCCACATACGCTGCCACAACTGCGCCGTGCAACGCGGGTCGGCGCCAACGAGTAAGGGCGCAAACACTTCGTCGATCAGCTTGGCTTGGCCGCTACGGGCGATGCCCACCAGGCCGTTGTCGGCATAAACACGCACTACCGTCCAGTCGCGAGTGACTCCCTGGTCGGCCAGACCCCAGGGATGCCTCAAAGTGATGGTCTCGATTTTTTCGATGCGCATGGCCAGCCTCCGCTGTGTGGACGTTGAGCAAGTTGGTGGTTAGATTTTTTTGTTGGCCAACAATTTAACACGAGTGCCCTGCCCTATCCAGGACGCAAGTCGGTCACCTATTCGATATATCCTGTCGGCAAAAAACTACGAGACGGTCCAATGATCCCCGATTTCAAAAACTATGTGAGCGATTATATCTCTTCCGAGTATTTCGCCTTTCTCCACCCCGACCTGAAAAACCACGCCGAGCCATTGCTCCACCACTTCCTCGACGAGGCCGAACGCCAGGGCAATTTTCCCAACGCAGTCAATGCCGATTTCATCGAAAAAATACTGATCGAGAACGTAGCACAATTAGACTTGCCGCTCATCGTGCGCCAGAGCGTGCCCGACCTGCTGGAGGCGTTTTTCGACTATTTAGCGGCTTCGGGGAAATATCCTGATGCACAAGAGTGGAGTGGCTGGATGCCCGCGATTGGGACGCGCTACGCCGAGCGCTTTAGAGAAGACGGCAGTGTGAAGGGAGAGACGGTGCGGCATAAGCTAGACAAGGTGGGGCGCAACGATCCGTGTCCGTGCGGCAGCGGCAAAAAATTCAAGAAATGTTGTATAGATCTCTTGAGTTGATTCTTACATTACTCAAAAACAATCGGCCTTATCGGCCGGTAATGACCTGAAAGAGGAACTCGTATCTTGTCCAATATTCGGGGTGGACTTATTACCGCTTGTCTGCGGACAGGCCCTTTGAAATCCGCTCTGGGACCGCCCCCTACCCCTGACCTCCGCGAAACGTTAATTACTGCGCTATAGTGTAGAATTTCCATCTCGCGCAGTACAGATAACCCTCTTGTTTTAACCCAAAGAGTGCCTGGCTTTTCAAGCAGGCGCTCTTTTCTTATATATACCTCTCAGACATTGGCAAATAAACGCCCAATTTCTACACAAACGTATATTGAGCGGTTTGGGGGGGTGGCCTCGGAGCGGGTTTCAGTCCCCCTGTCCGCAGGACAGCGGACAGGGGGACTGACCTCGGAGCCCGGCAGGAGCCGGGCGAGAATGAGCGAGAGGCCACCCCCCAAACCGCGTTCCAGGCAAACGCCCGTCTTTATCTTTTAGGAGAACTCTACCACATGTTCGCACTAGTGCGCAAATACGCCCATTGGCTGCACGCCCGCTGGCCCGCCGGCACCGTAGAAAAACTCCCCCAAGTAGACCAGCACGGCCAGAGCAACATACCCGGACTCTACATCGTCGGCGACCTCACCGGCATTCCCCTGCTCAAATTTTCGGCCGACACCGGGGCGCGCGCCGTGCAACACATCGCCGCCGACGAACGCTTCCAGCGCCAGCGCCAAAGCGACGGCGAGGAGATACTCGACATCGCCATTATCGGCGCCGGCGTATCGGGCATGTCGGCCGCCCTCGAAGCGCGCCAGCAGGGGCTGTCTTTTGTCGTGCTAGAAGCGACGGAACCCTTTTCCACCGTCGTCAATTTTCCCAAGGGCAAACCCATTTACACCTACCCCACCGACATGGTGCCGGCCGGGCAGTTGCGCTTTAACGCCGAAATCAAAGAACCGCTGGTGGTCGATCTCACAGCGCAAACCCTGGAACAAGGAATTGAACCGCGCAACGTGCGCGTTGAAAAAATCGAGCGGCGCGGCGACGCCTTTGAACTAATCATTCCCCAATCCGACAACCTGGTGGCGCGGCGCGTGGTGGTGGGAATTGGGCGCTCGGGCAACTTTCGCAAACTGGAGGTGCCAGGGGAAGACCTCGACAAAGTATTTAACCGCCTGCACGACCCGCAGGATTTCTGCGGCCAGCGCGTACTGGTGGTGGGCGGAGGCGACAGCGCCCTGGAGACGGCCATTGCAGTAGCCCAGTGCGGCGGCCAGGTTGCGCTCTCGTACCGCAAGCCCGAATTTTCGCGGCCCAAACCCGAAAACATCGAGAACATCCAAAGACTCTCCGCCGACCCCATGGCCGACGTGGCGGTGGAGAACCCCACCTCCGAGCGCGTCACCACCAGCAGCGAGCACTTTATGGAAGAGGGGCGTCGCGCCGGCTCCATCCGCCTGCTGCTGGGCAGCGCGTTAAAGCGCGTCGACGAGGATGCCGTAGAAATTACAACCGCCGAGGGCGAAGACCTGCGCCTGGAAAACGACGCCGTATTTAGCATGATCGGCCGCGAGGCACCGCTGGAGTTCTTCAGGCGCTCGGGGGTGCACATCCGCGGCGAGTGGCGGCCCGGCACCTGGATTTCCCTGGGGCTCATTTTGCTGGCCGCCGTTTTTATTTATCACTGGAAAACAGACGCGGCGCTACCCATCAAACACTGGTTCGAACAGGCCCAACTCTTTCCCTTTAACCTGAGCAAAGACGGCAATCCCGACACCCTGTGGGGCACCATTCGGGTGTCGATGACGCAGCCCAGTTTTTATTATTCCCTGGCCTATTGTCTGGCGGTTATCATTTTTGGTGTGCGCCGCATCAAGCGGCGGCGCACACCCTACATCAAATTGCAAACGCTCACCTTGATGACCATACAAACCATCCCCTTATTCGCGCTGCCCTACGTCGTGCTGCCCTGGGTCGGATACAACGGCTTCTTTGACCCGGGCCGCCTGCTCACCCCCGTCGCCGACGCCCTCTTTCCCGCCTCTCAGTGGGCCGAACACGGGCGCGAATACTGGCGCGCGCTGGGCTTTATTCTGGCCTGGCCCCTCTACTTTTGGAACGTCTTCACCCACCAACCCATGTGGGCCTGGCTAGGCATCAGCCTGGTGCAGACCTTTGTAATCATCCCGCTTATCATCTGGCGCTGGGGCAAAGGCGCCTACTGCGGCTGGATTTGTTCGTGCGGTGCCCTGGCCGAAACCCTGGGCGACGCCCAGCGTCAAAAAATGCCGCACGGCCCACTGTGGAACCGGCTCAATATGGTGGGACAAGTGGTGTTGGTCCTGGCGTTTTTACTGCTCATCTTGCGCCTCGCCGCCTGGCTGCTGCCCCACGACCACTGGGTCAATGCCCTCTACATGGGGCTTTTCCTAGGCCGCGACATTAATTGGGGCTGGCTGTCCTTCCCCCTATCCATCCTCAACTACGCCTGGACAGTGGACCTTTTTCTAGCCGGCATCCTCGGTGTTGGCCTCTACTGGCACTTCAGCGGCCGCGTCTGGTGCCGCTTTGCCTGCCCCCTGGCCGCCCTCATGCACATCTATGCCCGCTTCTCGCGCTTCCGCATTTTGGCCGACAAGAAGAAATGCATCTCCTGCAACGTCTGCACTTCGGTGTGCCACCAGGGCATCGACATCATGAATTTTGCCAATAAAGACCTGCCCATGGCCGACCCCCAATGCGTCCGCTGCAGCGCCTGCGTCGAGTCGTGCCCCACCGGCGTCCTCGAGTTCGGCCAAATCGACCCCCGCACCAACGACGTCCTCTCGCGCGATTCCCTCCCCGCCTCCCCTGTGCGCCTACAAGAAAATTAATCTCTCATATTCGCCGTCAATCAGATCCCGCGAAAGTAAAGAACCATATATCCACAGGCCCCACCCCCTGAAGCCACTAGCCCACGTCACACCCCCACCAAATCCAACAAAACCCTATAGCTCTATCCCAAACAACCGATGAAGATGAATAAGAACACTTGTTTTAACTTGATTTATTTGATATTTCACTAGCGGCAGATCACCTTCTCAATCTGTGAATTTGCCGCAACCTAAATCTCTCAGGGGTCATCCCAAAACAAGGATGTTTCTACCGAGCAGACCTCAAAAAAGGAGATAATTGGCCATGGAAGTACTCGTAGTAGACGACTCCCCCACCATGCGCCGCATCGTCGTCCAAATGGTCAAACGCCTCGGCTATGGCGACATAGTTGAAGCCGGCGACGGCCAGGAAGCCTTGGGCAAACTGCAGGCCGAAAGCGACATTGGCCTGGTGCTCAGCGACTGGAATATGCCCATTATGAACGGCTTGGAACTGCCCCAGGCCATTCGTTCCGACGAACAATTCGCCAAACTGCCCATCCTCATGGTGACCACGCGCAACATGAAGGAAGATATCGTCATCACCATGAAGGCGGGGGTCAACAACTACGTCACCAAGCCGTTTGAGCCCAAGACCATCAAAGAAAAAATAGACAAGGTAGTCAACGCGCTTTAAGGCGTCTGCCCGCCCGGTCCCCTCATTCCCCTCTAAGCAAAACTTATGGCCGACGTCAAAAGCCAGCTGGAAAACCTCAGGAAGCGCATCGAAGCCCAAAACGGCACCGTAATCGACAACGTCGAAGGCGAGATGGAACTCGATGATGTCGACGACAACGGCAACCCGCGCAAAGGGCCCGTACTGGTGCTGCGCAGCATTGAAGAAGGCGCCCTGCTCAAACTGGCCCACCCGCGCCCGGTCACCGTGCTGGGGTCGCTCAGCGGCCAGGTTTTTGGCGCCTACCGCGTCAAGGCCGGCAACCTGCTCAGCGGCCGGCTCGAAGGGGCGCGGCACGTCGAAATTGTCCACAATATGGGTAGCAAGGGCACTGACAACGTCGATTCGTGGATCATCTTTGAAGGCACCAGTGATCCCGGCTTTTTTGCCCAGGCCCAGCAGGGGCTGGAAAAATTGCGCGAACTCGAACGCCACCAGGAGCCCCAGCGCGAGGCCACGGCCCGCACCATTCTACTGCGCTCGCTCAAAGACGTGCCCTACGACGTGCGCGTTTTTGCCGTAGAAAACAAAAAAACAGAACGGTTTTTGCCCTCTACCCGGCGCGCCGTGACAAGCAAGTTGAGATGGACCTGTGCACTTTGTTGCGCTACCTGCTCAGCAAAACCGAAAGCCAGGCTGGCATGAGCCAGGCCGAGCACATAGAACGCTTTGAGGAAACGCTCACCGAGACCATCGGCGAAAGCATGCGCATGGCCAACAGCGGCGGCATTGGTTCCAATCTGCGCAAAGCGCAGAGTACGGAAGTGTACCAACCCCAAATCGACGCACTGTTTGAATACCTGCGGCCCAAACTGATGCAATTGTGGCTCAAGGTGAGCGAGAGTTTTGTACAGCGCATCGTCGACCGCTTGGCCGAAGCGCCCATGATTCTCCAGGTAGACGGCCAACTGACCCCATTTTTTCAAATCGAGTACCCGCGCTGGAGATTTCACGTCACCGGCGGCGAAATTGTACCCGAACGCATTGCCAACTGCAATATCGCCTGCCAATTGGGGGAAGAAAAAGAAACCTTGAGCATGACCTACAACTACGTTGGCGGCGACGACTGGATTTCCCAAACCGAGGTGATCAAGTTCGAGCAAACCAAAAAGTGCCGGGTCATTTTAAAAAACGGCAGCGTCTATCTCAATGACGACGACCACTGCCTCTTTGGCCCCCACCTGCAAAAAGAAGAGGAGGCCGAAGGCCAGGAAGAAGCGACCTGAGCCCCAATTTCGCAGTTTCCCGCGTCCATCTTTTCCGCACACATTCGCCCCTTTCCCTCCACCTTCAATTTGTGACTTTTTTCTTCTCGTTAGTTGGTATATTATTTGCTTTTCTAAAATAAGATAAAGCTTTGTACTTTTTTTAAATTTTTATCTGTCCCCTATATCAATTATAGTGGCCACTTTTAAAGCGGCGATTCGGCCGAATTCCCTCAGGGAGGGATAG
>CAXGRO010000281.1:0-7352 GCA_964012055.1 uncultured bacterium | reverse complement strand
TCGGTCTTGTGCGTTTTGCCTTTCATGAGCGGTCCTCCATCGGGCTCAGAAACACTCACATCAAAACTGGGTCAACTATGGAAGGTCACGCCAGTGGAACCCGGCTACGGCCGCGCCCACTACGGCATGGCAACGGTATTTTACCGCCGCGACCAGCTAAACGAGGCCATCCGCGCCTACCTACAGGCCTGCCGCCATTCCCCCAATTCAATGGAAGCATTCAACGATTTAGGCCGCGCCTACTATCGCACCAAACAGTACGACAAAGCCGTCGCCGCCTATGAGAAAGCGCTGGCGCTCAAGCCCGATACGCGCTAATCTACGACAATTTGGGCGTTGCCCACGCGGCGCAGGATCAATTGCAGCTAGCCATTAAAGCGTGGGAAAACGCCGTGCGCCTGGCTCCCGATAATAGCCAGGCAGCCCAACGCCTGCGCCAGGCGCGCCAAAAAGCCAAATCGTCAATGTAGGCCGGCGATATAAGCATTGAGAAAAGGCAAGAGCAAACCCACTAACGCCCCTAGTACCGCCCCCAACAAATTTATATAGCGCAATTGATCGCTAATTATGTCCTTGATCAGGCGCTCTACCCGCAATAAATCGAACTCCATGACTTTGGCGCGTACCATGCCCTCAATATCTAATTGCTCGACCAGTATGGGAACCTCTGTCTCTAGCACCTGCGTCGCCTTGTCCTGCGCCCGCCGCACCAGCGCATCCTCGTCTTCCCGCCCCAAGCCGGCCCATTGGCGCAACGGCGTGTGGCTGTGCTGCAGGCGCTCGCGCAAGAAGGCGCTCAACTGCGCACTCCAGGGTTCCAATTTATCGCGCGGCACTCGCAACGCCGACGACAAACGCTGGCGCAAGGTGCGCCACGCAACCTCTGGTACCACCTCGCCCAGTTGGCGCTCGCCGTGCAGGCGGTACTGGTGGCGCAAAAAGTTGGCCAGCGCCTCCTGCATCTCCGCACTCGAAATCCAGGTCGCCACAACAAAACCAACGCGCTCGGCCAAAACGCGGCGGTGCTCTCCCACCACTTCTGCCACCGGCTTACGCAAGAAGGAGTTGACGCCGTCGAGCAAATGCACGGCAATCTTGTCGCGCACCTCGCGGCTGTGCAAGTACTCCTGTGCCACCTGGGGAAAACGCCGGCGTACGGCCTCTATGATCTGCGGCTTAAAGAGGCGCAAGCCCAATTCGCCGAACAAACGCCTGAGCGGTTTCTCTTGTTCGGCGTAGGTCTCCAGAGCCTTAAAGATGCGCTCGCCCAGATACTCCACATTTTCTGGGTCTTCCAACCAGCGGCTCAACCGCTCCACCAGTTCCGGAATTTCGCGCTGTAAGCGTTGGTGCAGTACATCGCGCAATTCTGCGGGAACGACATCCTCCAGCGGCGTGTCTGCGCCCAAATACGCCTCCAATTGTTCCTGCAGGGTGCGCGTTAAATGCGCTCGCGTTTCTGGCTTGGCGAACACGCCGCCGGCAGCGGCGATCATCTCGTCTAACTGTTCGGCAGACAGAACCTGATCCACGCGCAGCGCTCCCAGATGTTTCTCCAGTGCGCCCACCAGACGCCGCTTCAACTCTTGCGCCGCTTCGCCCTCGCTCCAGTCGGCGAGCAATTCAAGCAAACGGCGCGTCATCTTGTCCAGCCCCTGACCGCGCCAATCCGGGGGCAATTGGGCAAAACCAGAAGCCAAACTACCGCTCAACAGCCGCTCCATCTGGCCGGCGACAAAGCGGTGCAAATTTTCCTGCAAAACCGCACCCTGCACCTGCTCTAACAAATAATCTCTGGCCAGCAAATCGGTCCCCACCACGCGGGAGATATTGCCGGCCAATTTCTCCCGATTGCGCGGAATGACCCCCTGCCAGCCCAAACTGTACCAGCGTGGCTGCAACGGCCGAAACAGCGACTTGATGGCCAGCCAATTGGTGCCAAAACCAATCAGCGCGCCCAGCGCGGCGCTGGCGGCAATTTGACTTGCGGTAATCATGTGGGGAAATATAAACGGTGCGGTTAGGCGGCGGTGGGGCTCAGAGACATTGTTCCACCATAGTTTTGATCTCTTCGACAATGTCGCCGAGTTCCGCCCTGATCCCTTCGATTTGGCTCGCCTTCATCCCCAGGGCTGCCAGCGCTCGCCTGTCGTAGTGGGCCGGCTCGTCGGACAAATACCCCAACTCGAACTCCTTGGCCAAATTGTTGGCAATGTGTACCAAACAAGCCAGTTCGCTGGTTTCTCCCAACGCGTGGTGCGTGCCCACCACCGCGGCCAATTCCTCGCCCATATTGGCGTTCATTATCAAAAGCTTGCCAATGCGCTCGTGATTGGCTACATCGCCCATGCGCGTCTCTACGGAGCGAAAATTCTTGCCCGACTTCTCCACCTTCTCGCCGTGCACAATAAAAGCGCAGCGCACCTCGGAGTCGTGCTCCATTAGCAGCGATGAAGCGCGCGGCAAACTGGGGGCCACCAAAATGGAGAGGCCAAATTGATAGTTGAGCATCAGGTTGAGAAATTTGGCCAGCACCTGTTGCGGCTTGCCCTCCTGCTGGACAATCAGGCCTTATCCCTGGCTGGCGGTTTGGGTGGTTTCCATCGCGCTCGGCGTCCGTTGTAGCTAAATCGTTATTAGTGTCACGTAATAATATAGAGAAACGCCTCGGCGTGCAACGCACTTGCCCACATCTTTGCACCGGGGTATACTTTATAATATTATGAAACCCCGCATTCTCCTGGTCAATCCGCCCATCCACGATTTCACCGCCTACGATTTCTGGCTCAAACCCTACGGCCTGCTGCGCGTCGCCGGCCACCTGCGCCCGCATGCAGACTTCCACCTCTTCGATTATCTAGATCGCCTGCATCCCCATATGGGCGGGCACTTGCGCGCCGACGCCTTTGGCCGCGGCGCCTTTCGCAGCGAGGACATAGCCACGCCCGCTCCTCTGGCCCAATTGCCGCGCCAGTACCGCCGCCACGGCCTGCCACGCCAACTCTTTCGCGACCTGCTGGCCGGGGCGCCGCCATTTGACGTAGCCCTGGTGCAAACCGTGATGACCTACTGGTACCCGGGAGTGCGCGAAGTAATTGAAGACCTCCGCGCGTTGTCTCCCCAAACCCGCATCGTCCTGGGCGGCGTATACGCCACCCTCTGCCCCCAACACGCCCGCAACCTCGGCGCCAACCTGGTGGTAGAAGGGCTCAATTTAAATCCCCTGTGGGATTTTCTAGCTATAGCTCCGGCGCCTCAGTCCCTGCCTTTGTGGGAGGTCTATCCCTGCCTCGAAACCGGTGTAGTCAAACTCACTGAGGGTTGTCCCTTCCGTTGCACCTACTGCTCCGTACCCCAGGTCTATCCCCACTTTTCCGGCCACCTCCAACGCGCCCTGGCCGAATTTGATTATTTGCACCAATTGGGTGCCCGCCGCATTGCCTTTTACGACGACGCCCTGCTCTTTAAACTAAAACAGCTCTTCTTCCCCTTTCTCGAAGAAGTCATGCGGCGCCAAACCGGCATGGAATTGCACACCCCCAACGCCCTCAACGCCCGCTTTATCACGCCCGAGGTGGCCCAATACATGGTGCGCGCCGGCTTCAAAAGCTTCTACCTGGGATTTGAGAGCAACGCCTACGAATGGCAAAAAAAAACCGGCGGTAAAGTCTACTCCGCCGAGCTGGCCGAAGCCGTGGAAAATTTAAAGGCAGCCGGCGCCGATCCGGCCCACATCACCGCCTACCTCATTGTCTCCCACCCCCACGGTGTCCAACAAGATGTCGAGGCCTCCATGCACTTTGCCCACGCCCTGGGCATCCGCCTCATGCTCTCCGAATTCTCCCCCATCCCCGGTACCCCCGATGGCGAAGCCTGCCGCCGCTGGGTGGACCTCGACGAGCCCTTGTGGCACAATAAAACCGCCTTCCCCTATATCTTTTTGGGAGAGGCGGAAATTGCTCGGCTCAAATCGCTGTGTCTAAAACTGAATAACGCCCTCGCCTAAGCGTATTGCTCAGCGTTGTCCTCGGGCTCGTAGCCCAATTGCTCGCGCGCACTCTGAATGTCCCAATAGGCCCGCGTATTGTCCGAAATCCCGTAAAATATACCAAACTTTACATCCGCTTCAATACCGCGCCATACCAATTGCACGCAGTCGCGGTGGCTGAGCCAGGTGGACAAAATGCGGTCGTTGGAGCGCTCCTTTACGGCCTTGTCGGGCTGAAACGAGCCGATGCGCAAACAGATGACCTCCAGCCCGTACTGGTCGACGTAATAGCGCCCCAAATCCTCGCCAAAGGCCTTGCTGGCCCCGTAAAAACTATCGGGCCGCTCGGGCATGTCGGGCGTGGTGTAGACCCCGTCCTCTTCGTAAAACCCTGTAACGTGGTTGGTGCTGGCAAAAATAATGCGTTTAGTATTTTTTTTACGCGCCGCTTCGTAGAGGCAGTAGATGCCTTTAATATTGGCTTCCAATACAGAGTCCCACGGCGCGTCCACCCGCGGATCCCCGGCCATGTGCACGATGGCATCGGTGCCGTCCACCGCCTTTTCGAGCACCTCCATATCGTTTATATCGCCGACAAACACTTCCTCGCCTTCTTCCGCGGGCAAAACCGTGCGGCGGTAGAGCAGGCGCAAATCGTAACGCGCCTTTAGGCCGTCGCGCATCACCTGGCCAATGCGGCCGGCGGCGCCAGTGATCAGAACCTTCTTCGTCCCCATGTACTCTCCTTATTTCTCGCGCCGCGACAGATAGATCAACTCCCACACCAGGCTAACGACAACCAGGCCCACCAGGCCGCAACCAACCAACCACGCCAGCCGCCGCAAAGTTCTGTTTCTCTTGCGAGGTCTCCAGGCCGCAACCTGCGGCGGACGCACCTCTTTTAATGCCGCTGCACCAAACATAGCTACCTCCTAACGGCTGGCCCAGACCATGCCGCGTTTTTGGATTTCGCGCGCCTCTTCTACTTCAAAGTCAGAGGCCACGTGGCCCAGACTGGAATAGAACACTTTGCCGGCGCCAAAGGACCGCTTCCACACCACCGGCATCACCGTGCCGTTGACCCAGGGAGCGCTCTGGGTGTCGAAGGTGGTGGTGGCCAGCACCTCGTTGCTGGGGTCGAAATGCATGTAATACTGCTCGGAGTGCATGGCAAAATCGCCCATGCCCGTGGTGATGGGGTCGTCGGCGCCAATGTTTACCACGTAGTCCTTGATGCCGTCGGGGTGGCCGACAAATTGCCCCCCCACCATAAACTGGTAATTGCAATGGTTGCGAAACGAATCGGCCATGCCGCCGTGCCAACCGCCCAGGCCCACGCCGTTTTGCACCGCGTCCATCAAACCCTTGGCCTGCTCGCCTTCGATCTCGCCCATGGTCCAGCAGGGCACCACCAGGCTCAACTCGCCCATCATATCGGCGTCCTTATAGCTGTCCATGGTGTCCGAGATCGTTACTTCAAATCCTTCCGCTTGTAGGATGGGGGCAAAAATGTCGACGCATAACTTGGGTTGGTGCCCGTCCCAACCGCCCCAAACCATCAACGCTTTTTTCATAAAACGGATCAACCTTTCGCTTGTTTATTTGGCGCCGCGGGCCAGCCCCTGACCGACCAGATAATCGTAACTCTGGGCCACCGCCTCCATCATATCGGTGGCGCAGCGGTCCAATTCGACAATGAGCCATTCGGCCGTGCCCATAGAGGCCTCCATGATAGCGGGAAAATCCATAACGCCCTGCCCCACCGCCACCATGTCGCCGTCGCGCGTCGCCGGGCCGTCTTTAATGTGCAACAGGGGTACGCGATCTTCGAGCTTTTCCAGCACCTCGATCACGTCGGCGCCGCCCGCCTGCACCCAATAGGTGTCCACCTGAAAAATGATCTCGGGGTCGAGATGCTCCAGGAGCAAATCTATGCTGGGTTGCCCCTCCACATCCTGAAATTCCCACCAGTGATTGTGCAATCCCAGTTCCAGATCGTTTTCCCGGGCCTCGCGGCAGGCCTCGTTCCATTTATCGCACAAACTTTTGACCGAATCGACGCTTTGAAAATCGTCTAGCGAAGTGCTCGGCACAATGCGGTCGATGCCCAAATCGCGAGCGATATTGATCGTCTGGCCAATCTGGCCGCCCACCGGCAAGGGGGTGTGGGCGCTACACACTTCTAGACCATATTCGGCGAATATATCGCCGGCTTCGGTTGCCGTGAGGCCGGGAAATCCGGCGGTCTCGACGCCGATATATCCCATATCTGCTACCTGCGATACGACCTTCTCAAAATTTTTGGCCAGAGCGTCCCTGACCGTGTAGAGTTGCAGGGCAATCGGTACTGCCATGCAGCGTTTCTCCTCTTTAAAGGGTTGCGAAAACAGCGCTTCTCTCCCACTGCTGCGCCCGCCAATTTCCGCTAAATTATCTATAATAACCCTCACCATGTCAAACAGATTTCTTCACCTTGGAGCGCAAAATTCCGTATACT
The DNA here is from genome assembly GCA_964012055.1 of uncultured bacterium. Lineage (GTDB taxonomy): Bacteria > Latescibacterota > UBA2968 > UBA8231 > UBA8231 > CAXGRO01. Next base: position 867 of record CAXGRO010000281.1, on the reverse strand, counting down.
TATGCGCCGCAGTGCAAAATTGCCAAAAATGAGGTGTATTCATGAGCCAGCAAACAAATAAAGCGCGCCTCGGTTTTATCGGCGCCGGCTGGTGGGCCACCAGCAACCACATGCCCCTACTGGCGCAGCGCCCCGACGTCGAAATGGCCGGCGTCTGCCGCCTGGGCGACTCCGAATTGCAGCAAGTTAAAGAGCGCTTTGGTTTTGCCTATGCCACCCAAGACTACCGCGACCTGCTCGACCACTGCGAACTGGACGGCGTGGTGGTCGCCTCGCCCCACACCCTGCACTACGAGCACGCCCGCGCCGCCCTAGAGCGCGGCCTGCCCGTCATGTGCGAAAAACCCATGACCACCCGCGCCGACCACGCCCGCACCCTGGTGCAATTGGCACGCGAGAAAAACACCCACCTGCTGGTGCCCTACGGCTGGCACTACAAACCCTTTATCCAGCGCGCCAAACAATTGATGGACGACGGCGGCGTCGGCCAAATCGAATACGTCCTCTGCCACATAGCCTCGCCCATCCGCGCCCTGCTCAGCGGCCAGCAGGCCGACGTCGACGAAGTGAGCGGCCAATCCGCCGCCAGCCTCTTCCAACCCACCGCCAGCACCTGGGCCGACCCCGAAATCGCCGGCGGCGGCTACGCCCACGCGCAAATCTCGCACTCCTCCGGCATGCTGTTCTGGCTCAGCGACCTGCGGGCGCAAAGCACCTTTAGCCTGATGAGCGCCCCCCAATCGCGCGTTGAGCTCTACGACGCCATCGCCGTGCGCTTTGCCGGCGGTGCCATCGGCACAGTCAGCGGCGCCGGCTCCGTCCCCCTGGACCAGAGTTTCCAGGTCGACCTGCGCATTTTTGGCTCCG
>CAXGRO010000280.1:0-7372 GCA_964012055.1 uncultured bacterium | reverse complement strand
TTGCTCAAGTTGGGGTCCACCAGCGCCACCTCGGGCGTCAGGTATTCGCTGTACACCGCCTGCTTGCCGTTTTCGGCCACCACCACCGAAACACGGCTGACCTCGGCGCCGGTGCCGGCGGTGGTGGGAATGGCGATGGCGGGCACCGGCGTCAACTGCGGCACCACGTCAATGCCAAAGTAATCGGCAATGGAGCCGCCCGCCTGCGCCACGCAGCGCCCCGTTTTGACCGTGTCCATGGTGCTGCCGCCGCCCGCCGTTACAATGGCTTCGCAGCCCGAATCGCGAATGGCCTGGCCGCAGCGGTCGACGCTCTCTATCGAGGGGTTGGGGATCACCTCGTCGAACAGACCCACCACTTCGATGCCCTCCTGGTCCAGCGCCGCCCTCACCGCCTCTTCCAAAAAGGCGACGCCGGGGTCGCGCACCAGCAAAACGCGGCCGGCGCCCAATGTGCGGCATTCGGCGCCCAGCGTTTCCAACGCCCCCACGCCAAAAATCACCCGGCGCTTGTCAAAGCCAAAAAAGTCGCGCAACGCTCCCTGGCGTTCGGCACTGGCAAAGTACTCGCTTTGGGCAAACAACTCTTCATTGACTACCGTCATGATTCATCCCCATCGCTGTGATTTTTTTGTTGCGTTTCGCCGCGCCGCCACAATTCCTCGCAATTGTACTGCGGCTCAAACCCCAGCACGCCGCGCGCCTTATCGGTGGGAAAGCGCTGGCCCGGGCGGCTGTGGAATATGTGAAAGGCCTCAAAGCGGCTGGGCAAATCGCGCGTCAGCGCCAGGTGGTAGGCCTGGGCAATGTCGCGGCGCTCGACGCAGGAAGAGGGAATGCCGTGTTTATGCGGCGCGGCAAATTCGTGCCCCTCTTCTTCCAGGGTAAACACCCCGCCAAAGCGAATCACCGCGATGGTGATGGGGTGGACCCGGGCAAAATTGCGGCAGGTCTCCTCGGCCAGGGTTTTGCCCAGCGTATACCCGCCCAGCCCCGGCCGCGGCAAATTGTCCTCGACCAGGCGCCAATTGTCCCAGCTGGGCGCCGTGATATTGATGGTGCTCTGAAACACAAAGCGCTCGATGCCGCGCTCCACCGCCGCCTTCAACAAGAAGTAGACCGTGCGCACCCCCGCGCCCAGATCGCTGTGCTCCGCCGGCTCGTACCCCTCGTACGGCCGCAGGGGCCAGGCCAGGTGGGCGATCCCATCCACCCCCTCCAGCGCGTCGCAAATTTCCTCGTACGAATTCAAATCCACCACCCGCTGGTCTGCAATGTCGGGCATGGGCCGCATGTCCACCCCCCTCACCTGATGATGCGCCGCCAACTCGCGCGCCACAATAGACCCAATATACCCGGCCGCTCCGGTCACCAATATCCGCATCTCACACCCCCTCCCGCCAGGCGCCAAAATCCTCAGCCGGAGAAAAAGCAAAACTCCCCGACTGTATCTTCAACAACGAATACCGCCCCCCCGGCACGTCCGCCGCCAGATTGTACAACCCCCAGTGGTTCAACCCGTCGTACTGCTCCACCTCCAGCGCCCGCCCAATCGCCGCCACCGCATCGCTCATCGCCAGCCAATCTTCCTCATACACCGCGTCCGCCGCCAGCACATCCACATCGACCAACTTCCCCAACCGCAACGTCACCACCAACCCCGGATGCTGCCGCGCAAACTCCCGCCCCACCCACTCGCTCAAGTACACCGCCTGCGCCCGCGCCGAAGTATCGGGCAACGGCAAAAAATCCTCCGACACCATCAGTTCCTCCTCATACCCCGTATACACACACAAATCACTCACCTGCACCACCCGCCTAACCCCCGCCTCCACCGCCGCCTGCATCACATTGTACGTCCCCTTCAACCGCGTATCGAGCAAACGCGCTTCATTCTCCGCCTCCGTCATCCCTTCATCCCACCCCCCACTAGCCAAATGCACCACCGCCTCCACCCCCCGGCACATCTCTTCCATGTCGGCCAACTCCAGCACGTCTCCCTGTACAATGCCCGCTCCCCCCTCATCGGCTCTTATATCCACCGCGCTCACCTCGTGATGCGCCCCTAGCTCGGCTATTAGCGCTCGTCCTAGAAAACCGGCCCCTCCAGTCACTGCAATTTTCATGATTAACTCCTCTAGTCCAACCCAATCCGATCTTCACTATCCCCCGGCCAATAATCCACCGCCAACAACTCACTCTCCCCCTCCGCCACATTCCTCCCTTCGTGCTCCACATTCCTCTCCACCCCCACAAACTCCCCTTCTTTATACACCCGCGTCTCTCCACCAATCGTCATCTCCATCGCCCCCTTGGTAACGTAAAAAAACTGCTCCAAATCGTGACTGTGCCGTTCAAAATCGCCCCCCGGCTCAAAGCGCTGCACCAGAATGGCCAGATTGGTGCCACTGGACTGCATGCGCCCCAGCAGATTCCAGGCCACGTTCTTAAACTCCCGCGTATCGTAGTCGGGGGCGCGATGGGTGTTGTCTGAGTGCATGGTCATGTCTCCCTTTGCGGTTAGCCCTGGGTGGATATTTTCGATAAGTTATGTTCGTTTCGCCGTCCCATCAACCTACCCCATCCAGACGTGGACAACATGATGAACGCACCGCACTTTTGCAGCGCCCTCGACATGGCCACCCTGCGCCGCGAAGAAACCCACCAGCGCACCACCTTTGACCTAGGCGTGAGAAAAAAAGTCCCCGTCGACCGGGGAGAAAAAAAAATACTGGCGTGGGCCCGGGGGCGCGGCTACATCGCCCAGCTCTGGCTCACCTTCCCGGGCTGGTTCTGGCAAAACTGGGACCCGCAGCAGCCCATCGACCAGTCCATTCTCAAAACCCTCATCCTGCGCCTCTACTGGGACGGCGAGGAAAAGGCGGCGGTCGAATCGCCGGTGGGCGACTTCTTTGGCATCGGCCTGTGCGAGGCCACCCACTTCACCTCCAAATACTTCGGCATGTCGAGCGGCGGATTCTACTGCAGCTTTCCCATGCCCTTTGCCAAAAGCTTCCGCCTCGAAGTGGAAAATTGCGACCCCAACATCAACACCATGGTCTACGCCAACGTGCTCTACCAGCTCACCGACGACTTGCCCCAAGACTGGGGGTACTTCCACGCCCAGTTCCGCACCGGCGAAAACAGCGGGCCCCAGCCGCTGCTCGTCGCCGCCGCCCAGGGGCGCGGCCACTACGCCGGCTGCACCCTCTCCATTCAGGCGCAACAGCACAACTACCTGGGCTTTCTCGAAGCGCCGGAACACGTCTACATCGACGACGACTGGGAAAAAGCGCGCATCGTCGGCTCAGGCCTGGAAGACTATTTCTTGGGCGGTTGGTACTTTCGCGAAGGCCCCTTTGACGGCAATCTGCACGGCCTGCCCGTAAAAGACGCGCTCAATTCCATGGTGGCCATGTACCGGGTGCACGAGGCCGACGCCATCCACTTCACCCGGCGTTTTAAACTGGAATTCATCGACCCCTTTAAACCGCAGGACAATCCTTTCCGCCACTCCTCTACCGCCTTCCTCTACCTCGACCACCCCGCCGGCGCCGGACCCGGCATACCCGGCGCTGAAGATCTGCTGTGCTGGTACCGGGTGCGCAATTGCGACCACCAGAGCATTCCGTAACACCATGCGCCCTCTTCTGCAACGTCTCGCCCTGCTGTGCGGCAGTTTGCTGCTGGCCGGGTTTGTCGGCGAAATGGCCCTGCGCCTGGTCGGCAGTGCGCCGAGTGAAGATCCACAAGAAACCTCCGACGCGCCCAAGGGCGTCATGCGCCGCGAACAGCGCACCGGTTGGATCCCGCGCGAGGGCACCGAGCGCCGCAAAGTCGACGCGCAGGGCCAACCCTTTGTCCTGCGCGTCAACTCCACCGGCCAGCGCGGCCCCGAGCTCAAAGTGCGCCACCCCCGGCAAAGGCGGCTGCTGTTTTTGGGCGACTCCTTTACCATGGCCAGCCAAACGCGCGAACAAGACACCTTTGCCGCCCGCACCGACTCGCTGCTCAACGCCGCCGCGCCCGTAGAAGTGGTCAACGGCGGTGTTGAAGGGTACAGCACCTACCAAGAGCTGGCCTATTACCGCTACTACGGCCGCGCCCTGGAACCCGACATTGTCGTGCTGTGTTTTTTTGCCGGCAACGACTTTCGCGACAATATGGTCCACACCCGGCAGGGCCAATTGCTCAGTCCCGCGCTCCTGGCGCGGCCGGAAAAATTCCGCGACCGCCACCGCGACCCCTACCTGCGCAATGCCGAGGATGAGTTGCTCTACGACCCTTTGCAACCACTGACGTTGCCGCAACCCCACGGCGCCATTGCCACCTGGCTCAACCGCAACCTGCTCCTGGCGCGCCTGCTGCACTCGCGCTCCTTCCGGCTGTGGGGGCGCTTGAGCGGCAACCTGAACGCGCTGGACTTTGACGCGCGCTACGTCTTCTACCAGGTCGGCCTCTTCCAGGGCCGCAACGACGGGCTATTGGGCACTAGCCGCGAGTTGGCCCTGGACTGCCTGGCCCAATTGCACCGCCTGGTAAAGGCCGACGGCGCCGAACTCTTGGTGGTCTACCTGCCCTCCCTGATTCAATTGGACGACGACCACTTGCGCCAGTACCTCGCCCGCTATTCCGTCGACCCAAAGAATTTGGGCACTTTGGACCCGGCCTATACCACTCGCCTGGTGCGAGATTTTTGCGGCGCCAGACAGCTGCCCTTTCTCGACCTATCGCCCCCCTTCCTGGCGGCCGAAAATACCGCGGACCTCTATTTAACGGCTATAGGAGACGGCCACTTTAGCGCCGCCGGTCATCAGTTGGCGGCCCAACACATTGCCCGCTTTGTCCAGCAACAGAGCATCCATTTTGGCGATGCAGCAGCAGAGCTTTATCGCCGCGCCCGCCAGCACCGGCGCCAGCACCAGGCGGGCCCTGCGGAGGCCGCTTTGCAGGAAGCAACACGGCGCCAAGCCGGCTGGACGGCACCTCACGTGCAATTGGGCCATTTATACCACAGCCAAAAGAAATGGAATCGGGCGCTCGAATCCTATCGCACGGCCCTCGAAATAGACCCAGAAAACAGCGCCGCGCTCGCCGGTACGGCCGCATCCCTGGCAAAGCTGAACAACGGCAAAGAAGCCATCGCCGCGTACCGCCGAGCACTTGATGTGCACCCCGGTTGGTGGCCCTTCTGGGAAGCATTGCACGAGCTTTACGCCGGGGAAAACATGGTTGAGGAAAGGCGAGAAACACAACAACATCTGGAAGAAGTCTACAACGCCCCCAACTACATAAGAGACTTCTGGTGGGTCGAACACGTCTCGCAAGGTGCGCTGTACACGGCGCACGGCCAGCAAGACGCGGCCGCGCGCGAATACGCTCGGGCTTTGCATTTTCTCCCCGCCGAAACGGACGACCCGGAAACCCTCTACAATTTGGGCATAGTCCTCAAACAGCGCGATAAAACAGAGGCGTTAGCGTCCTTTAAAAAAGCGTTTTCTCTGCAGCCCGACCTGGTCCAGGCCGGCATGGAAGTGGCGTTGATCTACGAAGAGCAGGGCAACTTTCAGGCGGCCGCCCAAATTCTGCAAGAGATCGTCGAACAAGCCCTCCGCTGGCCCGACGCCTGGGTCAACCTGGGTTTTGTCCACGCCAGGATGGGCGCATTTGACGCCGCCCGTCGGGCCTGGAAAAAAGCCCTCGCCCTATCCCCCGACCACCCCCAAGCCCGCGCCAACTTGGAAGAATTGGATCGCATTAATAAATGAGATCTACCATCACCCCGTCTTTTCTGCAATAAGCCGCACCCCCGCCTCCTCTTCGCCCACCATCCCGTCCTCGTAATAACGCAAGCGACAATCGGCAAATTCCGTCAGCAGCTCATTGGGGCGAACCAAATGCGCCGGGTTGCGCGGCCCCCAATCAAAATTGAGCTGGTCTATAGAAAACGTCTGAAAAATAAACAATCCCCCCGGCTTTAAAGCCGCCTTAACCGCCGCAAAAAGTTCGGGTTGGTAATAATAAAATTTGGTGATCAAATCGTATTGTCCCGCGCCCATATCGTACTCCAGCAAATCGGCTTCCACCGGCTCCACCTCCACTCCTCTCTGCGCCGCCAAATCCCCGCATAGCTTTAACCCGGCGCTGGAGATATCTACCGCCGTCACCGCAAAACCCCGCTGCGCCAAATACACCGCATTGCGGCCGGCGCCTGCGGCCAGGCACAGGGCCTTGCCCCCGCCCAACACATCAATCTTCTCTTTGAGAAAGTCAATCGGCGCCGTTTTGGCAACGTAGTCGCTGGCGCCGTAGCGCCGCTGCCACTTTTCTCGCGCCGCCGCGCCCTCGGCGTGTTGCTCACCCATAGTCGCTCATCCTCTCGGCAGGTCTCTCACTCAATGCATTGACGCTTTGGCGTCTCTGCGCTATACTGTAAAAATATTCAATGCAACCCCGTTCCAACAGGAGTAATCCCCATGCACCTCCCCGAAAACGCGGCTGAAATCTACGATCGCGACGGCTACCTGACCGACGTCGACGTCTTCAGCCAAGAGGAGATCGCCCACTACCGCCAGTGCTTTGACAAAATAGAGGCGCGCGAGGGCCGCGAAAAATGCCAGATCGGCCTGCAGGCCTGGCACTTCAAAGAGCAGTTCATCTGGGACCTAGCCACCGACAAGCGCGTGGTCGACGCCATGCAGCAGGTGATGGGCGACGACATCATGGTGCTCTCCACCCACTTCTTTTGCAAGTACCCGATCACCGACCAGGAGCACTTTGTCGCCTGGCACCAAGACATCACCTACTGGGGCCTGGAGCCGCCCATCGCCGACACCGCCTGGATTGCCATCGACGACAGCGACGTGGAAAACGGCTGCATGCAGGTTATCCCCGGCTCGCACAAAAACGGCATTGCGCCGCACGACTCGTCGCAGCGCGACGGCAACCTGCTCAGCATCAACCAAGAAATTCCCGACGAATACGTCGACAAGAGCAATGTGGTCGACCTCTGCCTCAAGGCCGGTCAGATGTCCATCCACACCGGCCAGCTCTTCCACGCCAGCAACCCCAATAAATCCGAGCGCCGGCGCTGCGGCCTCACGGTGCGCTATATTCCGCCCCACGCCCGCCAGGCCGAACTCAATTCGCTCAAAACGACGTGGGAACCCATCCTCTTGCGCGGCGAAGACCGCCACCACCACTACCCCGATACGCCCATGCCCTTTCCGCTCAAAAACTGAGGAGCAATTCATGGCACAGTACGATAGAATGGCCGTGCTCAACGCCATTTTCGATATCGGCCTCGTACCTGTCTTTCACCACAAAGACGTACAGACCACCATCTCCATTGTCGAGGCCTGCGCCGCCGGCG
>CAXGRO010000279.1:0-7397 GCA_964012055.1 uncultured bacterium | reverse complement strand
GCTCATTCTCGCCGGCAGGAGCCCGGCGAGAATGAGCGAGAGACCACCGCCTTACCGCGTTGCAACGCCAACGTTAGTCATATGTCTTTCTTAGGAGAAGGTTATGATCTCACCCCTGCGCAACAAAGCTCAGCCCTATGAATTGCCGTCGAACATCATCTATTTTCACGATTGGCGTTACGTGCACCACGGGTCGCACTCCACCGGGTGGCGCAATAAAGACGGGGAGTGGTTGCGGATATGGACCAGCGGCGAACTGCCGCCGCTGTTTCACGAGCCCGGCTACATGCCCAGGGGCGTGCAACTGCGGGCGCAGCGGGGGCGGCGCAACGAGCAGCCGTTTTTGACGGCGGCGGCGGACGAAGGCATGATCTTTGCCGGTAGCCTCATGCAGGATGAGGGGCGCTATCGGTTCTGGTACGAGTCTTATCCGCATGAACACATAGAGGACGAAAAGTACGGCATGGGCGACGCCGGCTATATCCGCTATGCTGAGTCGGACGACGGCGAGAACTGGCGCTTTCCGGAACTGGGCAAGATTGAGCGCAAGGGGTCGACGGACAATAACATCGTCTATGGTTTGCCCTACATCGCCGAGACCGGGATGCACGGGCCCACGGTGTTTAAAGACGCTTCGGCGCCGGCGGCAGAGCGCTATAAAGCGTTTTACGCTGGCCATTTGACGCCGGAGATGCGGGAGCGCTACGAGCGCGACAGGCCCGGGGAAGTAGGGGCGATGAACCTGGCAATGGAAAGGTGGGACGGGTTCTTTGGGGCGGTGTCGCCGGACGGCCTGTCGTGGACGCCGCTGGGCGACCCTTTGGTGGCGCAAGTCAGCGACACCAACCAGATGTGCGAGTACGACCCGGTGCTGGGGCAGTACGTGGTGTACTGCCGCAGTCACTACTTTAGCCGCCGCAGCATCGGGCGCATTGCCAGCAGTGATTTCCGCCGTATGCCGCTCTCCGAGGAGCTGTTCTGGTCGGGCGCCGACGGCATGCCCTACGACCTGTGGTACATTCAGCCCAAAACCAAAATGCCGGGCACGACGGATTATCACATCATGTTTCCGACGCGCTGGCGTTTGACCGACGACTCCTTCAGTTTTGTGCTGGCCGCCAGCCCCGACAACGTGGTGTGGAACATGGTGCCGGGGGGGGCGGTATACGAGCCCCAGGAGCCCGACGCCTGGGACGGCGGCGTGGCGACGCCCGGCACCGGCCTGGTTGAACTGCCCGGCGATCGCATGGGCATCACCATGTGCGGCTCGCCCCTGCCGCACAAACACCTGCGCCGCACACCGCACGGCTGCATCGGCTGGGTGTGGTGGCCCAAGGGGCGGTTGGTGGCCCTGGAGGCGCCAGAGATGGGCAACTTCAGGACCTTCCAACTCAAGGTGCCACAGCGCCGCGTCCACCTCAATTTCAAAACGCCGCACGGCGGTTTTGTCAAGGTGCAGGTTATGAATTCCAAATACCAGGCGCTGCCCGGCCGCTCCTTTGACGACTGCGACTGGCTGGTGGGTGACCACCTGGACCGCGTGGTGAGCTGGAAGGGCGAGACCGACCTGGGCCACGAGGGCGAAGGGCCCATTTCGCTGGGGTTCATCATGAGCTGTGCCGAACTCTACAGCGTCGAATTTAAAAACTCCTGAACGACGGGGCCGAGGTGGGATGATCGCAACCCTGAGCAAGAGAGGGTATGTCGGGCGCTGGGCGCCGACCGCGCGCTGGGGGAACGGTGTGCTGTTGGTCGCGGCGTTTCTGGCGTGGGCGGTCCTACCCTTGCGGGCGGCGCAAGGGCGTTCGGCCGCAGACGAATCCGGACACCAGCGGATGCGGGCGCTGCTCAAACAAATTGCCGAGCGCCCGGAGCCAGACCTCTTTGTTTTTCCCGACGCCGCGGCGCAGCGCCTGGGCGAGATGATGCAGCAAGTACAAGCCGGGACGCGCAAAATGAGTGCCTTTGAGTGGTGGCGGCTGCTCTTTGAGTTGGGCCTGGCGGAGGTCCGCGCCGGCCGGGTGCAGGGCGGGATCGAGCGCTTGCTGGAAGCCCGCCAGGTGCTGGCCGTGTTCGAGCGCGGCTATGCCGCCATGACGGCGGCACAGCGGGCGCAACTCGACGCGAGCGTCAAACAGTGGGTCGACTACTACGCCGTACAGACGCATTTTTATTTGGGCGTGGCCTACATGCGAATGGGGGAGGACCAGAATTGCTGCCTGCGCCACAACGCCGAGGCCTGCATCTTGCCGCTGCGCGGCGGCGGCATACACACCTTGCAGCAGGGGTCGCGGCGGGCGATCGAACATTTTAGCGCCGTGCTCGAACACCCGTACTGGCAGGGCGCGCCGCTGTCGCCGCAGGATGAAGCGGCGGCGGTCGGTAGCATGAATGCGGCCAATCTGGCCAGCGGGGCGGTGCAACTGCCGGCCAGCGCGGCGCAGCGCGTCGACTACCAGCAGGCGGCGCGCTGGTTGCTCAACATCGCCCACATGACCGTCGGCGACTATCCCGACCGGGTGCCCGAAAAATACCGCGTAGCGCCGCAGGCCTTCCAATCGCAGACCGATTTTCCGCGCTTTGAGAATGTCGCCCCCAAGCTGAAGCTGGACACGTTTAATCTGTGCGGCGGCGCCGTCGTCGACGACTTTGACGGCGACGGCTACCTCGACATCGTCACCAGCACCTGGGATCTAAAGGGGCAGATGCGCTTCTTTCGCAACAACGGCGACGGCACCTTTGCCGACCGCACCCGGGCGGCGGGCTTGCTGGGGTTTTACGGCGGTCTCAACATGGTGCAGGCCGACTACGACAACGACGGCGACACCGACATTTTTGTGGTGCGCGGCGCCTGGCTCGACCAGTGGGGCCGGCACCCCAACTCGCTTTTGCGCAACGACGGCGACGGCACCTTCACCGACTTGACCTTTGCGGCGGGCCTGGGCCAGGTGCACTACCCCACCAAGACGGCGGCCTGGGGCGACTACGACAACGACGGCGACCTGGATTTGTTCATCGCCAATGAGACGGGGCGGCAAACGCCCTACCCCAGCCAGCTCTTTCGCAACGACGGCGACGGCACCTTCACCGACGTGGCGGCGCAGGCGGGAGCGCAGCTCGACTGTTTTGGCATGGGGGCAGTGTGGGGCGATTACGACGGTGACCGCCACCCCGACCTCTACGTCTCCTGCGGGCCCAACCGGCTTTTGCGCAACAACGGCGACGGGACCTTTGCCGAGGTTGGCGAGCAGCTGGGCGTGCGGGGGCCAAAGCGGCCCTTTGCGGTGTGGTTTTGGGACTTCGATAACGACGGCCATCTCGATATATTTGCCAGCGCCTCGTCCGGCCCGGTGGGGGTGCTGGCGCTCAACGCCCTGGGAGTGGGGGTGGCGGCACAGCGCCCGGCCCTGCGGGCGCTGCAGGAGTCGGTGGACGTCGAATTGATGCATTTGTACCGCAACGACGGGCGGGGCGGTTTTGGCGAAGTGGGGCGGCAGTACCAATTGACTTATCCGGCCGAGCCCATGGGGGCGAATTTTGGCGATTTAAACAACGACGGCTACCTCGATTTCTACCTGGCCACCGGCGACGTCGCCTACGCCGAGCTGCGGCCCAATGTGATGTTCTTAAACGGCGGCGACGCGGGCTTTGCCAATGTGACCATGGCGGGCGGCTTCGGCCATTTGCAGAAGGGGCACGGGGTGTCTTTTGCCGACATCGACAACGACGGTGACCAGGACGTCTATGTGCAGATGGGCGGCGCTTTTCCGGGCGATAAATTCAACGACGCCCTCTTTGAGAATCCCGGCTTTGGCAATCGCTGGATCGGCGTCGAGCTGGAAGGGCGGCGCTCGAACCGCTCGGCTATTGGAGCCCGCATTCACGCCCGCATTTTGGAAGGGGGGGCGGAGCGCTCGGTGTTTAGGCACGTCAATAGCGGCGGCAGTTTTGGCTGCAACCCGCTGCGCCAAACGCTGGGTCTGGGCCGGGCCGAGCGCCTGGTGCAACTCGAGGTTTTCTGGCCCACTACGGGGCGGACTCAGGTTTTTGGCGATGTGGCGATGGATCAGATCGTCCACATTGTGGAAGGGGAGCAAGGCTATGAGGTGGTTGAGCTCAAAGCGTTTGACTTGGGCGGTTCGTGACGGGACTCTGGGCCACAAGCAATAGAGGATAGGGACATGAGCCAGGACGACAACCATATAACCAGATCATCTATAAAAGACGTGGCGCGGCTGGCGCGCTGCGCACCCTCCACGGTGTCGCTGGCGCTGCGCGACAGCCCCAAGGTAAAGCCCGAAACCAAGCGGCGGGTGGCGGCGGCGGCGCGGCAACTGAACTACCACCCCGACCTCAGCGCCAGCCGTTTGTCGGCGCGGCGCTCGCGGGTGATCGGCGTCATGGTGCCGCCTATGAGCGGCGATTTGGATGCGGAAATCGTCGCCGGCATCACCGACTATTTGCAGGAGCGCGATTTTTCCCTGCTGGTCGAGGTGGCGGAGGGCGGGCCCGACAGAGCCGTCGTTGCGGTGCGGCGCCTTATTGGCGAGCGCGTCGACGGCGTGCTCTTGCGCTCGGTGGTGGCGGCGCAGCAGGCGACGCCGCTGCAGCAGTTCCAACGCAGCGGCATTCCCTTAGTGCAGATAGACGTGGCGGCTCCGGGAGTAGTGGGCGATTACGTGGCATCCGACAACGAGGGCGGCGCCCGCCGCATGGTCGAATACCTGATCGAGCGCGGCCACCGCACCGTCGCTTTTGCCAGTGGCGAGTTGGGGCGCAACACACTGGAGGAACGCCTGCAAGGTTATCGGCGGGCCCTGGCCGCCCACGGCCTGGAAGGCGGCGACGATCTGGTGATCAGCAACCGTTGCATGGACTTGGCCGGTTCGCACACCGTTCTTTCGGGGGGGCTGCTGCATTCCACTCAGGAGAGCGTGAAGCGGGCTTTTGCCGAGAATCGCGATCAGATCCGCGCTCTGGTGCAGCAATTTTTTGTGCGCGGGCAAGTGCCCACGGCTATTTTCGTCGCCCACCTGGGACCGATTACGCCGCTGCTGTGGGCCCTGGGGGAGTTGGGATGGAGGGTGCCCCAGGACGTGTCGGTGGCGGCCTTTGACGGCTGGTCCTTTCTGACGGCGATGGGCGTGGAAGTGGCGACCATGATCCAGCCCGGGTTTGAGATGGGGCGCGAAGCGGCACAGCTGCTGGTCGAACGCATTGAGGGGCAGGCACCGGCGCATTTTCAGGCGATCCGGCTCGCAACCAAATTGGTGGAGGGCAATACGGTGGGGCCCTTGTAGAAGAATAAGATCGGCTCGGCGGACGAGTTAAAATTGCTTGACAACTGCCTCAGAAAGTGGTAGAGTATAAGGTCCACACTGGAAAAGTACTTAAGCATCTATTTTTTAGAAGTTTTTAATTTGTTGTTTTTGCAATATTTGCATTGATTTTGTGTTTTACGATACATAGGGCAAAATCGATTCGATTTTGCCCTATGTATCGTAAAACACCTCATCTGACAAATTTTATCGCAACGTGTCAGGAAAGAGATCTCTTATTTCCTTATCATCCAAATAAAGGAGGAAACCATGCGCAGATTGCGTTTATTGATCACAGGCTTTGCCATAACGGCATTGGCCGCAGGAGCTGTAGGGGCTCAGGAAGAGCAAACCTTCCCCTCGGGTCCCGACTACGGCGATGCTTTTGAACTGCCGGATATTTCTGGCGAGTTCAATCCCATGACCGTTTCCACCCAGGACGTGGCCTACGATGGCAGCGGTAGCGTGGATATTCCCTTTTCCATCAACCAGCGCGCCACGGTGTGGGTGCTGATCTACAAGACGGGCGATTCGGCTACCGGCGCCACCGGCCCAGCCGGCGCCTGGCTGCGTTTGGAAGCCCAGGATATGTACGTGAACACCGCTGGCGGTCAGGCCTTTGAGTCCGGCTCCGGCACCATCACTTGGGACGGCACCGACTGGGAGGGCAATGCGGCCGGCGCCGGCAGTTACGAGTTTGACGTAGTGGCGGTCAATAACCTTGACCGGCCCGTTATGGCCGGTCCCGGCCCCGGACCCACGGGTTTTTCCTTCCCCATCATCGATACCTCGCAGGATCCGCCCGAGATCTGGGTGCAGGAGTACGAGCGCGAGGTGCCCGACCGCGGCCACGGCGCCGGCAACATGATACGCGGCACCCTGGGCACGGACTACTTGGCCAACCCCCTGGCCTGGGAGCGCTGGGACTATACCAACATTTATGGCTTTGAAGGTGCTCGCACTATGGGCGGCGTGCGCCAGGACGACGTCGACAAGGAAATTTTCTGGGCCAACCACCACTCGGGTGAGGGGCAGGGCGGCCTCTACAAGATTGCCATCAACCGCGCGGCGCAGTCGTGGGACCGGGTCACCGACTACGGCGACAACGGCTATTCTTTTAACGCCAACGGCGACCGCGTCATCGAAGTCCAGCCCGTGGGGGACGTGACCTATGTCGCGCTGTGGGGCCGCCAGGACGTGCCCTTCTGCGCCGCCGAGGTGCGCGACAAGACCTCCGGCGAAATCACCCGGGCCCTGGATGTGACCGATTTCTTCATCTCGCCGATACTGGATTCGCTGGGCACCGAAATCGGTGTGCGCGGCAACGGGCCGGGTCAGATTTCAGTAACCGACGACGGCGTCTGGCTGTCGTCCTGGGGGCACCGCAACATCGTGCGGGTGGACCACGACGGCACGGTGCAGTGGGCCAACCGCAACGGCGACATGTGCGGCGACCGCATTTCCAATGAGGAAGCCGCGGCCATCGGCGCCCTGGGCGGTTCGTCCATCAGCAACCTGGGCGTGACGGCGCACTCGAGCTCGAACGCCGTCATCATCAACGCCGGCAGCCGAGCGGCCTCCATGTCGGTACTGGGCCGCGACGGTGCCTGCGGTTTTGAGATCGAGTTCCCGGCTAGCTGGGGGCTCATGCGGCCCGGCGGCACGCGCTACAACTGGCTCCAGGAGGGCGGCGCCTACGACGGGCTCTACACGCGCGCTAGCTACCGCCTGGAAACGGGCACCTTTGGCTACACCGACGATGAATCCACCATTCCCTACGGCCCGCACACGTTGCTTTACACGCCCATCGCCCTGGCTTCGGGTTCGCTGAGCGGCGACGGCACGGCGGTGTCGGAAATTTCCAGCGCGGTGCTGCCCAACAGCTACCAGCTGGGCGCTGCCTACCCCAACCCGTTCAACCCGGAGACGGCGATCGACATAGCGGTTCCGGCAGACGGGCACGTGAAGGTGCAGGTGTTTAATGCGACGGGGCAGGTGGTGGCAACGCTGGCGGATCAGCACTTGAGCGCGGGTACCTATAAGGTGACGTGGGACGCGCGCGATTTGAACGGCAACGCG
>CAXGRO010000278.1:0-7416 GCA_964012055.1 uncultured bacterium | reverse complement strand
CGCGTGTCGCTGCTCTGCGGGTCCCTCCAAATGCGCCGCCACAACTCCCGCACCGGCACCTCCAAAAAAACCACCAGCGCATCCCGCCGCGCCGCCGCCTGATTCCTCTCCTTGATTATCGACCCCGCCCCAAACGAAATGACGCACTCATCTTCCCGGCACATCTCCTCCACCACCTCGGTCTCGAGACGGCGAAAGGACTCTTCGCCCACTTCCTCGTAGAATTCACTCAGCGTCTTGTCGATGCGGGTTTCAATGCCGCGGTCGATGTCCATGTAGGGCCACCCCAACCGTTGCGCCAGCAGCAATCCCAGGGTAGACTTGCCCGCCGCCCGATACCCGACCAATACAATTTTCATAGCTATCTTGCTCTCATTTGGCGAATGCACTATGTTGACCCACTAATCAAATACCCCCAGCGTTTTCCGGCAACAATAAACCCTTGACCGACCGCGACAAAATTGCCCGCTACTATGACGACGGCGCTCAGGCCGAATACGTCCGCCTGCTGCGCACGCCGCTGCACGAGGCCGAGTGGCAACTGTGCATCGAATTGATGGACGAGTACATCGCCCCCGGCGCCACGGTGTTGGACGTCGGCGCCGGGCCGGGGCGCTACGCCGAATATTTCCTCAAGGAAAGAGGCTGTACCGTGGGGCTGGTCGATCTTTCGCAGGCCAGCCTCGACAAATTCAACGCCCGCATCGGCTCCGAACACCGCGACAAAGTGCTCTTCACCTGGAAATCCTGCGCCACGGAACTGGCTTTTATTCCCGATGACTCTTTCGACGCCGTTCTGCTCATGGGGCCGCTCTACCATTTGCTGGAAGAAGAGGAGCGCCAAAGCGCCATCGGCCAGTGCCACCGCGTATTGCGCCCGGGTGGCCACATCTTTGCCACCTTCATCAGCCCCTATCCGGTGCTGCCGCGGCTTTTGACCCACGACCCGTCACTTTTGGGCGACGCCGACTTTGTCGACCAATTGCTCGACCAAGGCACCGTCACCTCGGCTTCGGTGACCAATATGACCGAACACTTTCGCTGCTGGCCGGCGCGCGCCCGCGCCATGCTGGAGGCGGGCGGCTTCCACACCCTGCGGCTGCGCAACCTCGAAGGCGTCGGCTGCTTCTTTAAAGAAGAACAGAGCGAGGTCCTAACCGATCCGCAAAAGCGCCAGGCGTGGTTTGACATTCTGCGCCGCACCTGCGAGCAAGAGGACCTGCTCGGCGCCACCATTCACTTTCTCTACCTGGGCGAGAAACGCCCGCTACCCGCCGCGTCTGCCTGACGCGCTGCGGTGCAAAAACACAAGGAGACTACCATGGTAAACACCTATCGCGTTGGCATCATCGGCTGCGGCGGCATGGGCCATTCGCACGCCCGCGCCTGGGCCAACAACCCGTCGGCCACCGTCGTCGCCACCGCCGACGTCAGCGCCGAAGCGGTGCAAAAGCTGGCCGACGAACACGCCGTCCCCGCCACCTACACCGACTACCGCGAGTTGCTCGACAAAGAAGATCTCGACATTGTCAGCATCCCCACCTGGCAGGGCGTGCGCGGCGAAATCACCGTGGCCGCGGCCCAGTCGGGCGTCAAAGCCATCATCGGCGAAAAACCCATCGAAGCCTCCATGGGCGGCGCCAACGACATGATTGCCGCCTGCGACGCCAACGATGTCAAACTGGTTATCGGCCACAATCGCCGTTTTACGCCGCAGCTCAACGAGATCCGCCGCCTGGTCGCCGCCGGCGCCATTGGCCAGCCCCTCATGGTCCACCACATCGCCAAACCCAACGCCGGCCTGCTCAACACCGGCACCCACGCCATCGACTCGTGGCGCTACATGCTTTCCGACCCCGAAACGCTGTGGGCGATCGGCCAGACGGCGCGCACTACCGACCGCTGGGAGCGCCGCAGCGCCTGCGAGGATTTGTGCATGGGGCTGGTCTGTTTTGAGGGGGGCTGCCGCGGCATCTACGAGGGCGACTTGCCCGACCCGCGCGTCAGCTGGCCCGACATTACCGGCAGCGAGGGCAAGATTAAAACGGGCAAGACGGAGGACGGCAAAGACGTGATCCTCTTGCAAAAAGACGGGGAGAGCGGCTGGCAGGAAGTTGTCCCGCAACCGGTGGAAACGGACCAGTACCAGGAGTTAATCGACTGGATCGAGGGCAAGATTCCGCAACACCGCAGCACCGGGCACCAGGCGCGCTACACGCTGGAGATTATGATGGCTATCTACGAATCTTTGCGCATAAAGAACGTGGTCACATTTCCGTTGGAAACGCGCGAATCTCCTTTGGACATGATGATTGAGGACGGGACGTTGCCGGTTTTGCAAGAAGGGCGTTATGATTTGCGGGCGCCTTTTCCGGAGCAGAAGAGTAAGTAGGTTTTGTTTGGCACTGAGGTTAGTGGTTGGGGACGCATCTCGGGGAGGGCCGGGGTTCTCTCGCTCATTCTCGCGCCCCATCCATGGGGCGCTCCGAGGCATTACCCCCTGCGCCGCAATCCTGCGGCTCCGGGGGTAATGAATCCGCTCTGAGACCACCCCCGCCCCCTGGTATATCTCCGTTGGGGTGTAAGGGTGATCGTTTGGCTAGAAATATTAAGAGAGGATATTAGGGTATGAGTGGGCAGAGGCCTAATGTATTGTGGGTTTGTACTGATCAGCAGCGGTATGATACTATTGGGGCTTTGGGGAATGAGTATGTTTCTACGCCGAATATTGATCGGTTGGTGGGGGAGGGGGTGGCGTTTACGCATGCGTATTGTCAGACGCCGATTTGTACGCCTAGTAGGGGGAGTTTTCTTACGGGGATGTATCCCAGTGCAATACATGTGAATGGGAATGGGAATGCGCGGTTTCCGGAGCGGCCGCGGCTGGTGACGCGGATGTTGGCGGATGCGGGGTACGATTGTGGGCTTGTTGGGAAATTGCATTTGTCGAGTGCGTCGGGGCGCATTGAGGAGAGGGTGGATGATGGGTATCGGTATTGGGAATACAGTCATGCGCCGCGGGATGATTGGCCCGAGGGGCACGGGTATGCGTATTGGGTGCGGGAGAAGGGGTATGTGCTGGGGGAGTTGATTCGAGATTTGGACGGGGTGCCGGCGGAGTTGCACCAGACGACCTGGTGTGCGGAGAAGACGATAGAGTTTATGCGGCAGGAGCGGGAGGGGCCCTGGTTGGCCAGTGTTAATATTTACGATCCGCATCCGCCGTTTAATCCGCCCAAGAGTTACAGGGATTTGTTTGATGTGGGGCAAATGCCGGGGGCGCTATTTAAGGAGAGCGACCTGGCACAGCAGGAGAAATTGGCGGCGGTGGACTTTCAGTCTAAGGGGCGGCGGCCGGAGGAGCTGGATATTCCCAGTCCTATTGTGCCCCAGAGCCCGACCAAGGGAGATTGGTTGACTGCGGAGTCGGGGGGCGCGCGGGATTCCAGGAGCTTGCAGGCGGCTTATTACGCCATGATTAAATTGATCGACGATCAATTGGGGCGCATGCTGGAGGCGCTGGAGGAGAGCGGGCAGAAGGACAATACAGTGATTATTTTTACCAGCGATCACGGCGAGACACTGGGGGATCACGGGCTCATTCAGAAGGGGTGTCGATTTTACGAGGGGTTGGTGCGGGTGCCGCTGATTTTTTCGTGGCCGGGACAGATTGAGCAGGGGGTGCAAAGTGACGCGCTGGTGGAGTTGCTCGACAAGGCGCCGACGCTATTGGAATTGGCGGGTTTAGACGTGCCGGATTATATGCAGGGGCGGTCTTTGCTGCCGCTGTTGCAGGGGGGAATTCAGGAGCACCGCGACTTTGTGCGCTGCGAGTTTTACGACGCGCTGGATTTGCCGGACGGGACTTTGGCGACGATGTATCGCGACCGGCGCTATAAACTAGTGGTGTACCATGGGCACGGACTGGGGGAGCTCTACGATTTAGAAGAAGATCCCGAGGAGTTTGAGAATATGTGGGACGAGCCCGAGGCGCAGCCGCTCAAACTGGATCTGCTGCAGCGCAGCTTTGACGCCACCATGGCGACTATCGACAAGGGGTCGCCGCGCATAGGACCCATGTGAGGTATAGGCGTGGAGACGGCGGAGAGACAGGAGCGGCTGGTCGAGCGGCGGATCGTGCGCTACAAAGAGAGCGAGGGGCGTGCGTGCGACGACGTGCTCACCATGGAGGAGCCGCTGGAGATCCGCCTGGAAGGGGAGGCGATTGCGGTGATCATGCGGACGCCGCGGGATGATTTTGATCTGGTGGCGGGATTTCTCTACACTGAGGGGTTGATCGCGCAGCCCGACGACATTGGGGCGGTGTCGTATTGCGCTACGGCCGAGCCGCCCAATTTGGAGAATGTGGTGGAGGTGCGGCTGGCCGAGGGCGTGGCGTTTGACCGCGAGCGTTTTAAGCGCAATTTCTATGCTTCGTCCAGTTGCGGGGTGTGCGGCAAGGCCAGCATTGAGGCGATTGAGTACCTGGCGACGGTGGTCGATGCCGACTTTACCATTGAACTCGATGTGCTCTATGGGTTGAGCGATACGCTGCGGCAAGCGCAGGCGGTGTTTGAGCAGACGGGGTCGCTGCACGCGGCCGGGCTCTTTGATGTGCGGGGGAATTTACTGGCGTTGCGCGAGGATGTGGGGCGGCACAATGCGGTGGACAAGCTGGTGGGCACGTACGTGCGGCGCAGCGAGGCGGTGCCGCAAAACGCCCTGCTCTTGGTCAGCGGGCGCACCAGTTTTGAGATCGTGCAGAAGGCGTGGATGGCGGGCATCGGGCTGGTGGCGGCGGTGTCGGCGCCGTCGAGTTTAGCCGTGGATTTGGCGCGGCAGGCCAATATGACGTTGGTGGGGTTTTTGCGGGGCAGGGGATGCAATGTGTACTGTGGTGCAGAGCGAATTGTGACGAAGTAATTCGGATTGTGTTTGATTACTAAAACAAGGAGAGTGAGCATGGCCAAGAAGAAAGCAGTGCAAAAACCAAAATTGTTTCTCTATGCGGCGGCTTGGACGCTGCAGAACTACCCGTCGCCCGACAAGCAGTGGTCGCCCGAGACCAAGGTCAAGCGGGCCAAGGAAGCCGGTTTTGACGGCATCAGTCACGGCGTTGATCCGGAGTGGGCAGCGGCCATAAAGAAACACGGCATGGGTTGGGTGGGCGGAGTGGACGTCGCCAGCGTGGCGGAGGCACCGGGCAAGATTCAGGCGTTTAAGGACAACGGGGTGACCCACATCAACGTGCAGTTGTGCGACCACGATACGGAAGTAAAGAAGTCGCTGCCGGTGGCGCGCAAGGTCATACAGGTGGGCAAGGAATTGGGCGTCAAACCGGCCATCGAATTGCACCGCGACACCTGCACCGAAACGCCGGAGAAGGCCTTTGCGCTGGCATCGGCCTACGAGAAGAAATTCAGAGGAAAATTGCGCATGAATTTTGACCACTCGCACCCGGTCATCGTCAAGCAGTTGCGACCGCCCAGCTTCTGGTCGCGCCTGGCGGAGCGCCGGCTGGACTTGTTTAAGATGCAGGAATTGACGCACCTGCGCACCTTTACCGGCAGCCACTGCCAGACCCCGGTGACCAACGGGCGGGGCAAATTGGACGGCGATTTTATCGCCTGGCGCGACAATTACGTGCGGCCGATGCTGGCGGCCTGGCTGCAGGGGGCGCGGGCCGGCAAGGAATTGCACGCGGTGATCGAGCTGGGGCCCAAGGGCTCGGGCTATGCGCTGGAGTGTTTCCCGGACGTGTGGAAGGATGCCATTGTGGCGCGCGCCGAGGTGAAGAAGGTGTGGAAGAACCAGCTGCGCAAGTGGAAGAAGTAGACGGCAGATAAATCTGCAGGAAAACGGGTAGGGCGCTCGACGTCTTACCCGATATTTTTTTGTGCATCAGCCGTCCAGTAGGCTTGCTTGCGGACAGCCCCTCTAACAGGCCTACTTCACGACCAAAGAGCAAAAAGCTATGACGGCAATGGAAGAGATCATGCAGCGCAAATTGGCTCGGGTCGGTGCGTCGAATCGCTGTGTCAAAGGCCGCACCTGCTCGAAGCCTACTGCGAAATCTGGCGGCGTAAATTCGCCCGCCTCGTCTCTACCGGCGCCATGTTAGAAGAGTTGCGAGCGCTCGCCGGAGATCTGCCGTAATTCGGCCATTTTAGAATGGTCCAGCGTTTCCCACCACTTTGTTGTGGGGAAATCATGTCCCACGGCAAAGCGTTCGCCGATATAGGGCGTCACCACCTCCACATCCAGCCGTGCCGCGGCGGCTAGCAGGCGAACCACCGGCTCCTTCCACTGGTGCAGCGCCAGATCAAATGCGCCCCAGTGGACGGGCATCATCACTTTGCCGCGCAGGTCTATATTGGCCTGCGCGGTTTGTTCCGGCATCATGTGTATGGGCCTCCCACATCGGGTTGTACTGGCCGCATTCCAGCATGGTGAAGTCAAAGGGGCCGTACTTCTCGCCAATTTCCTTAAAGTGGTCCGCGTAGTCGCCGTCGCCGCTAAAATAGAGATTGTTGTACTGGCCTTGTAGTACCCACGAAGCCCACTGTGTTTTCTTGCCGTCGGTGAGTGATCTACCCGAGAAATGGCGGGCGGGGGCGGCGGTAAAAGTGAATTGATCTAGTTCGGCGCTTTGCCACCAATCCAACTCGGTGATCTTGTCCTCGGAAACGCCCCAGTGTTTGAGGTGAGAGCCAATACCCAAAGGTACGAAGAAACGTTTTACGTGAGGATTTAGTTTGGTGATGGATGGGTAGTCTAAATGGTCGTAGTGGTCGTGGGAGATGATTACTGCATCGATATTGGTAAAGTCATTAAGGCTGATCGGTTGCTCGTAGAGGTAACGCCGCGATATTAAACGAGACCGGAGACGCTGCCGGCCCGAACATGGGGTCGAGCAAGATTCGCTTCCCTTCCATTTCGATTAAGAAAGCGGAGTGGCCATACCAGGTGATATAGGCCAGGGTATCCGGGGGCGACGATTGGGCGTCTGCAAATTTGACCGGCAACGGCTGGGTTGGGCTGATGCCAGAAACGGTTAGAAAGTCCCTTATCATTTTAGCCGTATTGGAACAGCCGTAAGTCAATGTGGTCTCTACGAGATTGACGAATTCGCCGTTTTGATAATTGGGGGATTTGCGGACTCTCTCCAGATCTTCACCAGAAGGTGGTGCGCCAAATTGCGGGGCAAAGTTGACGAATAACGCAATCGCTATGATACAGGTTCCGAGCGCGATCAATGTCGCAATGGCGATTTTTTTTATAATGCTTAACAAACAATACTGTGGACACTTTTTGTAAGCCATTGATAAATAGCGGCTTAGGAAAATAGATATTGAGATTTTTAACTTGTTGGTAAATAATCACTTACGAATTTCAACCTTACAAAAATCCGCTCAA
>CAXGRO010000277.1:0-7457 GCA_964012055.1 uncultured bacterium | reverse complement strand
CTATTTGCCTAAGCCGTTATTTATCAATGACTTACAAAAAGTGTCCACAGTATTGGT
Source organism: uncultured bacterium (assembly GCA_964012055.1). Lineage (GTDB taxonomy): Bacteria > Latescibacterota > UBA2968 > UBA8231 > UBA8231 > CAXGRO01. The sequence goes on along the minus strand of CAXGRO010000277.1, from coordinate 7,400 downwards.
ATGTATAAGACGCGCGAAATCGACAGACGACGGCACTTTTTTAAAACCGCTTAAATAATTTGCGCATATCCATCCCCCAAACGATGCCCAGAAAGGTGTATTCCTCCCCCATGGCCAGTTTAAAACCGCCGGAAAAACCCGAGCGCGCCGCCGTGTAGAGCCCCGCACTGAAGTAGGGCGTTGCCGGGTTGAGAAAGCGGTACCCGCCGCCTACAAAGAGCCGCGCCGGGTGGTCGCCCAGCCACAATTCGTTGACCGCGATAAAATTCAAGTCGGCGCTGGCCGAGCGCAGGGCGTCGGTGCCGCCGGAGCAGCGGAAATCTGAGACTAAGATACCCGTGGCGCGGTCGAAGCAGCTGCTGCTGCCCAGCCCAAAGGAGCGGCGCACATAGCGCGGGTCGCGGTCGCCGCCTTCAAACAGGCCAAAGTCGAGGGCGTTGCCGGTGAGGATGAAGCGATAGCGCTCGGAGACGATGGTCAGGCCCAGCGGCACGCTCAGCCCCACGCCTTTTTCGGTATTGATGAAGCCCAGACCGGCGCTGCCGTACACGCCGCTGATGTCGGGCGGCGGAGCGACGGCGTATTGCGCCGTCGCCGTCGCTGAGGTGTACAGGAGCAGAGCGGTGAGCAGGGTGCGGGCTTTCATAAGGCAAAAGAAAAAAAGGCCGGCGCCGGTGGCGCAAGCCCTGTAATGTGCGTTGGCATGGTTGTCCTTTCGGTTTGTGCGGCAATCATATCTTGGACAAGAGTTTTAAACGGTAGCCCAGGCCCACGAGCAAGTTGCGGTTGGAAGTGATCTGCACCTGGTTGACGTTTTGGTAGACGGGGACTTGATAGTAGCCATAGAGGGAAACGCCCTGGCCCAGGTCGAATTGCAGGCCCGGGCTCAAGTAGACGAAGGTGCCGCCGGTGGCGTCGGTGCGTTGGCCGGTGGCGCCCGGCTCGTCCCTGCCGTTCCAGCGGCCGACGAATTGGCCCAAGAGATCGACCCGGCGCCACAGGGGGTATTGGCCGCCCAGGTGAAAAACCCATTCGTTGCCAAATTGGTAGTCGTCTTTGCCCTTAAAGTTGATGCGGTAGAAAGTACTGGCAAAGTAGCGGGCCGGGGAGTGGCCGGCAAAAAACGGGGCGTTTTGCTGGCGGAATTCGAAAGACGAATCGAGCAAGAGCGCAAAGGCCCCCCTGCCCGGTTGCAGCGAAGGTTCGGCCAATTGCCCCTGGTCGTTGCGCACGCCGGTCGCCCCGGTTGGCAGGCCGATTCCGAGGTCGAGCGAGAAGTCGGCCTTGTTGGAGAGCAAATGCGGCCAGGGCGCCCAGTGGCTCCACGCCGTCAGGTCGCCGAGCCGAGTGAAATTCCAACTTTCCAGTTCTCCCCCCAGGTCGTCGTCGGCGAGTTTGCCGACGTGGTCGTGGCTGTGGTCGCCGTCGTGGCCGTGGGCCGGATTGGCCAAATGCGAATGGACGCGCTTGAGCAGGGGCAGGGTAAGGCTAAAGGACAAGCGCCGGTTGAGCGCGTACTCGGCCAGCAGGCGGACGTTGTTATTTTCGGTTTTTATTTCGTCGTGGTCGGGCCGGCGGATCTGGCCAAAAGCCACTTTGTCGGCGCCAAAACGCGGCTGGTCCTGGTCGATGCGCTCGAAGGTGAGTTGCAGGGTTAGCGCCGCGGGTTTGGCGTCGAGTAAATGGTTTTGATTTCTCGACACGTCCAGAGGGCACGAGGCCGTGCCGCAACTGGCCCCGGCCGGGGAGACGTGCCAGATCGGGGTGAGAAGGAGCGCCAAATAAGAGAGATATTTGTACGGAGGTAGCATCTTTTATTGCCTCGTCGAATGTATTTGACAAACCGCGTCTTGGCGGCGCACAAAGGCCCCTTGCAGCGGACGCAGTACGGCGTTGGGCATTACCTGTAAAAAAATGGATAGGAAGAGCGAGGCTACTTAGATGGGAACTTTGTCGGGAAGGTTGGCAATAAAAGAATAGGCGTCGGTTTGCCAAGAGAGCGACGTTGGAAGCGCGGCCGGGACGGTTTTGAGTTCGCCGCTGACGCTGGCTAAATGGGGAATGTTTTTAACAGCACTGGGCAGACTGTAGGAGTCGTCGTCGCACGGGGTTTCATAGGCGTAATTATAGACCGCGTGCGTTGCAGCGGCGGGATCGGGCATGGCGCACTGGACTGCACCGGCGCAGCAGCAGACCGCTGTCTGGCCGGCGGCCAGGCAGCAATACGTCTGGGCCGATCTGGGCGGCGTGGAAGGGATCAGCGGCTGTGACAGATGGCCGTGACCCAACAAATAAGCGGTCAGCAATAAAGTGCTGAACAGGGGTTTTAAATGGGATATATAGTTCATTTTTTTGCGCCCTATTGTAGTAAATATAAACAATAAAGAGAGATGATAAAAGACGCACTTGACGTACTAGGTCCGAGTACATAACTTTAGTCCGTCGAGCAAAATATATCGGTTCAGGTGCCGGATTTGTCCGGATAATAGGGAAGGCAGTGCAAATCTGCCGCGGTCCCGCCACTGTAACCGGCCGACGGGCAGCGCCCGTCATTTGACTCGCATAGATCTCTGCAGATCTAACCCACTGATTCGTTGGCGAATTGGGAAGGGGCGAGCAAAAACGCCGGAAGTCAGGAGACCTGCCTGGACCCAGGGTCAAGAGAACCTTCGGAGGAAAGGTGGCTCACCAACTGAGTTCCCGGTCTCTATTGAGGTCGGGTTTTTTTTATCGCCGGTCCGCCGGCGCAACCAAGCAAAGAACAGCGCGACTGGCGTTGGTCCTGCTGGTTTTGCTGCCCACTGCGGCGGCCGCCGCCCTGCGCGGCACCACCGTCGACGCCGAAAGCGGCGCGCCCCTGGCGCTGGTGTCGCTGCTCGCCCACCTGGCCACCGCCCCCGATCACTCCCGCCACACGCTTAGCGACAGCAGCGGTGCCTTCTATATAGACCTGGCGCCCGGCCGCTGGATTCTCAAAACCCAAATTGTCGGCTATGCATCGCTCGAGCGAACGCTCGAAGTGGGCGCCGACTCTCTGCGCCTGGAACTGCGTTTGCAAGCTCGCCCCCTGCGCATGGACGAGATGGTGGTGCGCCGGCGCCGCGCCCGGGGCGGCGACGGCCCGGCCTTTGTCGAAGTTATTGAACTGGGCCGGCAGTGGCAGCCCGGCGTTGAACTGCCCCAGTTGCTCGACCAGGCCACCGGCGTCAACGTGCGGCGCCAGGGCGGCTTGGGCAGTTTTAGTACCGTATCCATTCGCGGGTCCACCGCCGAGCAGGTGCAAATTTTCCTCGACGGCATACCGCTCAACCAGGCGCTGGGTGGCGGCGTCGACCTGGGCACTTTGCCGGTTGGCGGCGTCGAGAGCGTGGAGGTTTACCGCGGTGCCGTGCCGGCGCGCTTTGGTGGCAACAGCATTGGCGGCGTGGTGAACATCCGCACCCAAAGCGCCGGTCGCCGGCAGGCACGTGCCCACGCCGCCGCCGGTTCCTTTGGCACGCGCCAGCTGGGCGCCGCGCTGGGCGGCAACCGGGGCCGGTGGCAATACCTGGGCTTGGCCGACTACCAGGCCAGCGACAACGATTTTAGTTTTGAGGACGACAACGGCACCGAATACAATCTCGACGACGACGGCCCAGCCCGGCGCCTCAACAGCGACTTCGGCTCTTTGCGCGCCCTGTTCAAGGCCCGCCGCCCCTGGGGCCAGAGCACCCTGCAGGTGCACACCGTCTTCGATTTGGCGCACCGCGGCATTCCCGGCATTGGCAACAACCAGTCGCTGAGCACCCGCTACGATAACTGGCGCGACGTCGTCGAAGTCCAGCTCTTCGGCGCCGCCCCTGTGAACCGGGCCGGTTACCGTCTAGCCGCCTACCACGTGATACAGCAGAGCGAGTACAAGGATTTGGTGGGCGAGGTGGGCACCGGCACCCAGCACGAACGCAATAGCACGCGCGCCTGGGGTGGTCGCGCCGAGGTCAACACCCTGCTGCCGCGCCAGAGCTTGTTGACCGCCTTTGCGCACGGCCGCCGCGAGTCCTTTGAGCCGGACGATCTGCTGCGCGCCCAAAGCCGCCTGCTGCCGAGCCGCCGGCACAGCGGGGCGGTGGGCTCCGAAGTGGAAATTCCCCTGCGTCGCCGTTTTTACTTCAACGCGGGCAGCCAGGTGGAAGTCCTCCAAGATCGCCTCTTTGCACAGAGCAGCTCAATCTCCGGCGCCCAACTGCCGCGCCGCGATCGCACGGCTGTTCTGTGGGGGTATCGCCTGGGCGGCCGCATGAGCTTGGCGCCGGGGTGGGTGTTGCAGGGGCACCGGGGACGCTACCGGCGCCCCCCCAGTTTCTTTGAACTCTTTGGCGATCGCGGCGCCGTAATAGGCAACGCCGAGCTGCGCAGCGAGACAAGCAACAATTGGGACTTGGGGCTGGCGCTGCAGCGTGGCCAAAATGCGCAACGAGGCCTGGTTGCGGCCGAGGCGGTGTTCTACTACAACGAGGTTGAAGACCTGATCCGCTTTATACAAAATTCGCAGCGCGTGTCGCGGCCAGAGAATGTCGGCGGGGCGCGGTTGCGCGGTGTGGAGTTGCGCGCCCGCGGCGGAGTGGGTGCGGTGCTGCGGGCGCACGGCAGTTACACTTATCAACGCGCCGAAGATCGCTCCAAATTTTCTTATTATCGAGGCAACGACTTGCCCAACGCGCCGCGCCACCGCGCCTACCTGCGGCTTGCGGTAGCCCGGCCCGCGGGGTCGGTACACTACGAGGTCAGCCGCGAGAGCCGAAACTTTCTCGACCGCGCCAATTTGCGGCCCGTGCCGCGCCGCGTGGTGCACAGCATGGGCGGTAGCGCCAAAGTGGGGGGGGCGGAAATCGCCTGGGAGGTGCGCAATTTGACGGCGAATCAGGTGGCGGATTTGTGGGGGTATCCACTGCCCGGGCGGGCTTTTTTTGTGTCGTTGAAGCGGGATGTGTACGAGTTGTTTGAGTGATGTCAACTTAGGAAAGTTTGAATCAATTGAGAGGAGGAATTTAGATGAATCGTTTTGCGTTTTTTATCTCGTTTGTTGGCCTGGCGTGGTCGGGGGCGACTTGGGGGCAGTCGGGACTGTTTGTGACCACTACGGATTTTCAGACCGGAAGTACGGCTTTTGTGGCTGCGGGGGGCGAAGAGGCCGAGGTCAACCTGCTCAACATACACGGAGACGCGGTGGCGCGGTTTTACGACGGCAGAACTTACGTGATCAATCGGTTGGGGCAGGACAATATTCTGGTGCTGGACGAGGACGATTTGCGCGCGCCACTGCTGCAGTTTTCGGTGGGGAACGGCAGCAACCCGCACGACATGGTGTTTGTGGGCCCCGACAAAGCCTATGTGTCGCGCTACGACACGACGTCGCTGTTGATAGTTGATCCGCGGGACGGGAGTCGGTTGGGCGAGATCGATCTGAGCGCTTTTGCCGACGGCGACGGCCTGCCCGAGATGGCGCAGATGGCGCTGGTGGGGGAGCGACTCTACGTGACGTGTCACTTATTAGACCGCGACAACGGTTGGGTGCCGGCCTCCCGCGGTTTGCTGGTGGTCATCGACACCGCAACCGACCAGTTCGTCGACATGGATCCGGCCGCCGACGGGGTGCAGGCCTGGCCGCTGGCCACCGGCAACCCCATAGACCTGGTCGCTCGCGGCGATTTGCTGGTGGTGGCGCAGACGGCGTCCTTTGGCGATCGCGAGGGGGGGATCGAGGTCATCGATCTGGCCGCCGGTAGCAGCCGGGGGCTGGTGATATCCGAGGCCGATCTAGGGGGCGACCTCACCGGACTGGCGCTGGCTTCGTCGAGCCGCGGCTACGCGGTAATTTCCGACGACAGTTTTGCCAACCACGTGCTTGCGGTCGACCTGCAGAGCGGGGCGGTGAGCGCGCCGCTGGAGGGCCATTCGGGCGGCTTCACGCCCAGCATTGTGATAGACGGCAACCGCCTCGTAGTTGCCGACCAGGGTTCGTTTGACAAGCCAGAAAGCGCCGGCTTGCTAATTTACGACACGGCGACCGACGCCCTGCTGGCGGGCCCCATAGCCACCGGCCTGCCGCCCTCCAGCATCGCCGTGATGAGCGACGTGATCACGGCCATACTAGAAGAAGAGAGCCAGGCCCTGCCGGTGAGCGCGGTGCTCGACGCGGCGTATCCCAACCCGTTTAACGCCGTCACCCGCATTCCCTTTGCAGTGGCCGATTCGCGGCAGTGGATTGAGTTGGCGGTGTACGATTTGCTCGGCCGCAAAGTGCACACCTTGCACCAAGGGTCGCTGGCGGCGGGTCGTTACGTCGCCGTTTGGGACGGCCGCGACGCGGCGGGGCGGGCGGTGGGCAACGGCGCCTACTTTGTCGAGTTGCGTTTGGGGATCCAGCGCCTGGCGCGCAAAATTATGTTGCTCAAATAGCAGGGCATGACCGAGAACTGGGCCGCGCTATTTTTTTTGTGGAAGCCGTTTAACGCCCTGGCAGAAGCGGTGCGCTTTCTCACCATTTTGCCGGTGCCGGGTACGCCGGCGGGCGAGGTCGCCATTGCCCGCTCCACCGCCGTGTTTCCCCTGGTCGGTCTGTTGCTGGGGGGGGCTGGGCGTTGCCGCCGGTTGGCTGGCCGAAGTTTTGTGGGGTCATCCCGTGCACGCCATCGCCGTGGTGGTTTGTTCGGCCGTACTGACCGCGGGGCTGCATCTGGACGGGGTGGTGGATTCCTGCGACGGTTTATTCTCGTAGCGCCCGCGGCCGCGCAAGCTGGAGATTATGAAAGACAGCCGCATCGGCACCATGGAGGCCCTGGGCCGAGTCTATGGCATCTTCTGGTTTCCCGTGGCGGCGGCCGACGGTTTGGCCCACACCTTTCGGCAGCAGGTGCGGCGCTTTCACTTTGTGCTGGCCACGCTGTTTGGTCTGGGGGCGGGTTTGGCGATCCTTTTTCCGTGGGGCGGGGCGCTGCTTTTGATTGTCGGGCCTGCGGTCCACCTGAGCGCTCGCGCCATGGCGCGGGCGCTGGGCGGTTTGACCGGGGATACATACGGGGTCCTGTGCGAATTGGGCGAGGTGTTGACCCTGCTATTGCTCGCCGCCTTCTACCGCCATCAATTGCTTCCGCACATCTCTTTTTGGGAAACGTTGGCATGGCTGAAATTACCCTGGTGACCGGGGGTTGCCGCAGCGGCAAGAGCCGCTACGCACAATCCCGGGTCGAGGCGCTGGAGGGACAGCGCACCTTTGTGGCCACCTGTCCTCCCATAGACGCAGAGATGCAAGCGCGCATCCAACGCCATAAACAGGAGCGCCGGGGCCGCGACTGGCAGACCCTTGAGAAGCCGTCTTAAAATTGCGCGTTCTTCGCGCGTCTTTTGAGTAAGAGATGAAT
>CAXGRO010000276.1:0-7470 GCA_964012055.1 uncultured bacterium | reverse complement strand
CGGTCTGTGACTGTCTGAGGCCCGCAGGGCCGAGTTTCACAGACCGCTGCAGCACCCCACCCGGACACGTTACTAGAGAAATGTGACCATACTGAAAGCCATGGCGAAAGGGATGGTGGCAGAGGAGAGCCAGACCGCATCCAGAGTGAGTGTGAGAGCGCTGCTGGTAGGAGTCCTGCTAGCGGCGGTGGTCAATGTGGGGGCGCTCTACAGCAATTTTATCAATGCCTCGTGGATGGCGCTCAATATCAGCGTGCCCATTGCCGTCTTTGTGTTTTTTTTGTTTGCCGGCATTGCCAACGTAATGCTGAAGTTGGTGTACCGGCCGCTGGCGCTGGACCAGGGGGAATTGACGGTGGTGTTTATCATGCTGATGATCGCCGCCACCGTGCCCACCGAAGGGTACGTGGAGCACATGGTGCCCAAGATCGTCAGCCCCTCCTATTACGCCACGCCAGAGAACAATTGGACGGAGAATATTCAGCCGTTTATAAAACCCTGGCTGGCGCCGCAGGATGGGGATGCGGCGCGTTATTTTTTTGAGGGGTTGCCGGCCGGGGCTCCCATCCCGTGGGGGGAGTGGGTGCGGCCTTTGGGCGCCTGGTCGCTGTTTTTTTTGACGCTGTGTTTTGTCATGGTGTGCGTCGCCGTGGTTTTGCGCAAGCAGTGGATTGAGCACGAGCGGTTGGTGTACCCGCTGGTGCAACTGCCACTGGACATGATCAGGGAGGGCGAGGCGGGGGAGAGGGTGACGCCGTTTTTTAAAAGCGTGGTCATGTGGATGGGGTTTTTGATTCCGTTTTCCATTCTCAGCATTAATTCCCTGCACAATTATTACAATTTTGTTCCCGAGATATCGCTGTCGACCGGAGTGCCGATCATACCGGGGGTGCTGCATTTGGGGCTGGCGCTGAGTTTTATGACGCTGGGGTTTTCGTACTTTGTCAATTTGCAGGTGTTGATGGGGATCTGGACGTGTTTTGCGCTGCTGATGTTGCAGCGGGCGGTCTACAGTACTTTGGGCATTTCCATGCAGCAGACCCTGCCGGATTCTTCGTCCTCGGACGCAATTACGGCGCACCAGGGCATGGGGGCGATGATTGTTTTTGCGCTGGTCATTTTGTGGACGGCGCGCGGGCATTTGAGGGCTGTGATCAGAAAGGCATTTGTCGGGGACGAGCGGGTGGACGATTCGGAGGAGATTCTGTCGTATCGCACGGCGGTGCTGGGGGGCGTATTGGGGTTGATCTTACTGGGGGTATGGCTGGAGCTATCGGGCTTGCCGCGCTGGAGCGTGCCGTGGTTTCTATTCATCGTTTTTGTGCTCTACATTGGGCTGAGTCGCTTTGTCGCCGAGGCCGGGCTGGCGACTATACGCACGCCGACAGACCCGCAGGCTTTTGTCAATTCTACGGTAGGGACCTCGGCGCTGGGGCAGGACGGGCTGGTGGCGCTGAGCTTGACGTATACCTGGATTTTTAAGGCGCGCATATTTGTAATGGCGGCCTGCGCCAATGCGCTGAAGTTGGAGGGGGAGAGTAGTGTAGGGGTGTCCAAGCGACGGCTGTTCTGGGCGATGGCGGCGTCGCTGGTGGTGTCGCTGGTGGCGGCCAATTGGTATTTGCTGGAACAGGCGTATGCGCACGGGGGGATCAATCTGAATCAGATGTTTTTTTTGCGCACCAATCAGGGGCCGTTCAGGGCAGCGGCTATATGGATTAATTCGCCTACTGATGTTAACTGGGAGGGGTGGTTTTACACGGGGTTGGGTGGGACGGTGATGTTATTGCTGATGCTGGCGCGGCACTTCTGGCTCTGGTGGCCGGTGCACCCGATAGGCTTTCCCATCGCCACCACCTGGGTGGCGGGGCAGATTTGGTGCGGTGTTTTCTTGGTGTGGGTGTTTAAGGGGTTGGTGCTCAAATTGGGCGGGCCGAGTGCGTACCGGCGCATCCAGCCTTTTTTTCTTGGATTGATTTTGGGCAATATCGTGGCGGGGGGGATGTGGTTTGTTATAGACGGTTATACCGGCATGCAGGGCAATGTGCTGGTCTATTTTTGAATTGGGTGACGGTGGGGAGGGTTTTGTGTATTTTATGGGCGCCGACTTTTACAGGAGAGATGAGCTATGGCACCGGAAGAAAAATATCTCTTTGATCTGCAGGGATATCTGGTCGTGCGCCAGGTTTTATCCGACGAGTTGTTGGGGCGCATAAACGAAACCATCGACGAGTTGGAGAAGCTTGACGATGAGGCCGTAGCGGCCCGGGGGGCGGCGCGCAAATATGTGCAGGACGACAATGTCTATGCCCAAAAGGGCGTGCAGACTAAAGGGTTGGGCGACTACAACTGCAATGCGCTTGGGTACGGCGGGGTTTTTGAGGAGTTGGTCGACTTGCCCACCACCTTGCCCTATATCGATGAAATGATCGGCGAGCCCTGCCGACTGGACGCGGTCAGTTTTTTGTCGCGCAACAGCGCCGGCGCTTTTCGCTTCCACCACGGCTACGCCGAGTTGCTGCCCTACAGTGAATACGCCGTGGAGGGAGAGCAGTTTAAATGCGTCAGTGTCAAGATCAGCTACGCGCTGACGGACGTGGGGGTGGAGGACGGGTGTTTTGCGGTGATTCCGGGCTCGCATAAAAGCAATTTTACCAATCCGCTGGTGGGGCAGGTGCCCAATGCGGCGCACCGCTTGGTCGAGCCGCTGCCGTGCAGGGCAGGGGACGCGGTGTTGTTCTCGGAAGATTTGTCGCACGGTGCGGTCGAAAATCGCAGCGGCCGGGTGCGGCGGACGTTGTTCTATTCTTACGCCCCCGTTTTTCACACCACCTGGAGTGATCTGGCAAATACGGCTGAAGGGTTTGCAGAGCGCGCCAACCCGCGGCGGCACGCATTGGTAATGGGCTCGCTACCTTTTGAGGTAGAATAGATCTAGCGTGAGGGCACAAAGATGGACTCAGATAAAGTCGCCACCGAAGAAGATGTCTTTGATTTGCAGATCGGCCTGGGAGAAACCCAGGTTGCGGACGAGGATAAACATTTTTTTGATATCGCGGGGTATATCGTCCTGGAGGACTTGCTGACGGGAGCCCAGGTGGAGGAGGCGCGCGAACAACTGGCGGATCGGGCGTCGGCGGCAATGGCCGGGGACTACGGGGACGAGTTGCTGCACATTATCGAAGGCGGCGGCGTGCTGGAAGATGCCATGGCGCTGGCGCGCCCCATCGATTACGTGCAGGAGTTTATCTGGGGGCGGCAGTATCGGCTGGTGGGGTCGCGGGCCTGGTTGAGGTCGGCGGGGCAGGCTTCTTCTCTAAAGCAGGGGGGCAGTGCCGACACGAGGCGCTATGCGCGCTATCGCTGTTTTGGGGATGGGCAATTTCGCTGTTTGATGCTGACCTTGTTTATTGCGTTGGACGATACGGATTCGGGCGATGGGGCTTTGTGTGTTGTGCCGGGCAGTCACAAGGTCAAGTTCGCCCATCCCTATGAAGATGCTGACCTGGAAGAGATTGCGGCGTTGTGTTCTATTCCGTTGCGGGCGGGGTCTGGAGTGTTGTTGACGGAGAATTTGTCGTTTGCGTTTAAAGCGCCGTCTGCAACTAGGCAGCGCTGGTTGGCTTACCATTACGGGCCTTCTTATATGGTCAATTGGCTGGGGTGCGATCCTTCGGCTGAGCTTTTGGAGCGTGCGGCTGGAGATCCGCTTAAATCTCACATGCTGTTAAAGCCTTATTATCATCCGGAAGGCGCGCAGAAAAAAAAGAAGACCGAATAGAATAACATCCGGACTAAAGAAATCATGTTAAGTATTCACACTTAGGGAGGAAATAATGATCATTGATACACATCTACATGTATGGAGCGACGACAGTGAACGCTATCCTTTTTCCGAAGGGCGCGGCCACAAACCCGGCGGCTCGGTTGAGGTACTCAACGGTGTCATGTCGGCGGCTGCGGTGGACAAAGCGGTAATTGTGCAGCCTATTGGGTATTTGTATGACAATAGTTATGTGATTGATACCCTCAAGCGCTTTCCGGGAAAATTTGCCGCCATGGGGTTGCTGGATCGGCATGGGGCCGATACGCCAGACAGGCTGCAGGAGCTGGTGCAGGAGCACGGCTTTAGCGGTTTGCGGTTGCATCTGGGCCGGCCGGACGATCCGGCCGAATGGGCGGCGGCCGACCAGGATCCCATCTGGCAGCGCGCCGAGGAATTGGGGGCCAGTTTTTTGTTCTACGGGCCGGCCGATAAGTTGCCGGCGGTGGAGCCGATCATCGCGCGCTTTCCCAACGTAAAGGTGGCGCTGGATCACAATGGCTCGGCGCCGCCCAATGAGGAAGAGCCCAGACCGTTGCGCAAAATAGTGCTGGATCTGGCGAAATATCCTAATGTGCACATCAAGTTTTCGCCGCAGAACCACCGATCGAATGAGGACTACCCGTATCCCGATACATTTCAGCTCTACCAGAGTTTGCTGGAGGCCTATGGGGCGCAGCGGCTGATGTGGGGGACCAATTTCCCCGGGGTGCTCAACGGCTTGGGGTATGTGCGGGCACTGGAGATGTTTCGCATGCATATGGACTTCTTTTCCGACGAGTACAAGGAGTGGATATTTTCTAAGACGGCGCTGAGTATTTACAATTTTGGCGAGTGAGATAGAAAGGGAAAACTCGGGCGCGAAGCAGTGGTCTATAATTTCAGCCACTTTTCCACAGACCCTTGCACCCTATCTACCAGGATCAAGGTGTCGCTGCGGACGGAGAAGTCTTCTTTGACGCTCACGCTCGTGTCGCCAAAAGTGAATGTGCTGACCAGATAGCCTTCGGTAACCGACCAGGCGCCGGTCAAAATTAGGGGCCGTTCTTCGCCGCTGATGGATTGCTCAATGTGGCCGCTGCATACGAATGTGCGCACGGTTTCGCTAGCCGCAATAGCCGCCTGGTCTTCCGCAACATCACTGTAGATGAATTTCCACGTGCCCACCAATTCTTCTCCGGGTCCGGTGGGCATTTCGTTTTTACCGCAGGTGAGCCAGAGGACGGCCAGGGCCAGATGGGCGGCCTGTCGCAGTTTTTATAATTCTTCATAACTGTATTCTCTGCCCTTTTCCCGGGTTTTTACAGGGAAGATGGGTTTTAGTGAATAGTTGTGGAGTAAGATATATAACCTCCTCAGTCATTCCAATCCAATAGAAATAAATTAAAAGAGAAGGCCATTAGCAGATAATCCTTCTGGGCGTATACAGACAGTAGCACGGTTGCTTGCTTGATGGAGTCGTCCCGACGTCTTATTGTAGATCTGCGCTGGCTTTGAACTGATCTACTTAAATATTAATGGAATCCAAGATCCGTATCGCAGTCGACATCGGAGGAACTTTTACCGACGTCGCGTTAATTGACCCCAATGGCGAGTTGGCGACTTATAAATTGCTTTCGACGCCGGCGGACTACGCCAATGCCGTAATCAGCGGAGTCCGGCAACTGATCGAACAGCAAGGTATTACGCCTGCCGACATCGGCGATGTGTTGCACGGTTGCACGGTCGCGACCAATGCCATCCTCGAACACCGGGGGGCCAAAACGGCGCTGATTACAACGAAGGGTTTTCGCGACGTGTTAGAATTGCGCCGCACGCGCGTGCCGCATTTGTACGACCCGCTTTACCAGAAACCGCCGCCGCTGGTGCCGCGCCGCTGGCGTTTTGAGGTGAGCGAGCGCATAGACGCCGGCGGTCAAATTGTAACGCCGCTGGATCTCAACGACCTGGACCGCATTATCGCGCGGATTCGCTCCAGCGATATCGAAGCAGTGGCCGTTTGCCTGTTGCATTCCTACGCCAATTCTGAGCACGAAGAGATCGTCGGGCGGGTGCTCAAAGAGCAATTGCCCGATTGTTTTGTGTCGCTGTCTGCCGAGGTGCTGCCGCAGATGCGCGAATACGAGCGCACCAGCACCACGGTGATCAATTCCTATGTGGGGCCGCCGGTGCGGCGCTATGTGCAGTCGATGATCGACCAATTGGCTGAAGCAGGGGTGAACGGGCGCTTGATGGTAATGCAATCCAGCGGTGGCATTCTCGACGCCGAAGCCGTGTTGCAACGGCCGTCGCAGATTGTCGAGTGCGGCCCGGCGGCCGGGGTTATTGGTGCCGCCGCCATCGGCAAGCGCAGCGGCTACGACAACCTGGTCACGTTTGACATGGGCGGCACCACGGCAAAGGTGTCGGTGGTAGAAGACGGGGGGTTACATATCTCCTCAGATTACGAAGTCGGCGGGGGGATGAATGCGACCAGCCCGCTGATCAACGGCGGCGGCTACGCGCTCAATTTGCCGGTGATCGAAATATCCGAAGTGGGCGCCGGCGGCGGCAGCCTCGTCTGGCTCGACAAGGCCGGGGCGTTGAAGGTGGGGCCTCAAAGTGCCGGCGCCATGCCCGGTCCGGCCTGTTACGGTGCGGGCGGGGAGCAGGCCACGGTGACCGATGCCAATGTGGTATTGGGGTATCTCAACCCGCAGGCACTGGCTGGTTGGGCGGTACCAATAGAGAAAAAACTGGCTGAAGAGGCTGTTCTGAAGCACGTCGCCGAGCCTCTGGGAAGAGGGTTGATCGAGACGGCCTTTGGCATTCACGGCATTGCCAACGCCAATATGATGCGGGCGATCAAGATGGTGACTACCTATCGCGGCCGCGACCCACGCGACTTTGCCCTGATGGCTTTTGGGGGCAGTGGCGGCGTGCACGCCATAGAATTGGCCCGGCAGCTGCAAATTGGGCGGGTCATCGTGCCGCTGGCGGCCGGGGTGTTTAGCGCCTTGGGGTTGCTGGTGGCGGACAGCGAATTAAATCTCAGTCGGGCGTTTTACCAGGCGCTGGGCGGCATGGCCGGTGGTGAGGCGGAGCGGATTTTTGCTGAATTGGAAGATCAGGCCAGCGCTGTATTAAAGCGAGGGGACGAGCAGATGGAGTTCCAGCGATTGGCCGATATGCGCTATGAAGGTCAGGCCTTTGAACTGAGTATTACTCTGCCTGAGGGGGCACTGGGTCAGACCGCGGTGACAGAGTTAGCCCGGCGCTTTGAAAGTGAATACGAGAAAACATATGGGCATTTGCTCTCGGGCGAGTCGCCTCTGGAGGTGGTAAATCTGCGCGTGGTAGGGGCCGTGCGGCACCGTGCCGATGAAGCGCTGACTTTGGATGTTGGGAGCGCTGGCACAGAGATCACAAGATCGGCGTATTTTGGACCCGAATTTGGTACTGTGGAAACGCCTGTGGTGAATCGCGCCGGTCTATTGGGCGGCGTCAGACAGGGGCCGCTCATCATAGAGGAATACGAGGGTACAATTGTGGTGCCGCCGGACTGCTCGGCGCAATTGGATGATACGGGCAATATGTTGTTCGATTTGGGAGGAGGCGTATGACCGCAACAATGTCACCTGATGTCGATCCTTTTCTGCTGGAAATAC
>CAXGRO010000275.1:0-7470 GCA_964012055.1 uncultured bacterium | reverse complement strand
GGCCTTTGAGAATGCTATAGCCGGTGCCGTCCACCTGACTCAAATCGGCCTCGCCGTGGCCGCTGGCGAAGTAAATTTTGTAATCCTCCGCCTCCAGCGCCCGTTTGATGCCGTTACTCAGCGCCTCCTCCGTCTGCGCGGTAATGCGCTCGGTGCGCACCTTGCCCTCGCCGCTGACCTCGATGACGGAGGTACCGTATTCGCGCACGTTGTACTGTTTAACTTCGAGGGTGTGTTTTTGCGGATCGAGTATTTCGTAACTGATATTTTCGGTCAGATAGCCGTACTCGTCCAGCATCTCCTTAAAGCGCATGCCCTCTATTTCGTTGATAAACACTTTTACCGTGGCGTAGCGCCCCTTGTCCTCCAAAGATTGCATCAATTCTGCCGTATCGCTGGCCAGGGTGAAAAGCTTGTCCTTGGTCATGTCGTAGCGCCAGTGGTAGCGGTCGCCGATAAAATTCAACAACGCCACCACGCCCAGCGACAACGCAATGCCCAACCCCGCCGCGACCAGGTCGGCCATACTCCAGCGCCCCTTGCGCGACACCACCAGAAAACCACCCAGAGCAATGAGCAGAGGCCACAATATCACGCCAATCCAAAATATCCACTCGGCGTCGGTGTCGGTCAGCGCTATGGGGTTACTGCCCGGCTCGCGCGGTCTGATGGATATTAGGCTCTCATCCGCCGCCAGCCAACTCAGGGCATTGAGCGCCAAATCGCCGTTGCCGCGCTGGCCAAAGTAGAGATTGCTGGCAAAGTCGGCGTCGCCAAAAACCGCCAGGCGACCGCCCGCCTCGGCGCTCACCGCCGCGGCCATGCTCACCGGCCCCGGCTTGTCGACGCTAGGATCGAGTTCCACCGTGCGCGGCCCCTTACCGGTGAGCACGGTCAAATCGGCCTCCGCCCACCCGGCCTCGCTAGTGAGTACCAGTTCCGCCCCCGTGAGGTCGGTGCGCCCCTGCGGCACAAAACTGACCGAGCGCGCCAATTGGAAAAACGTCATCGTGCCCTGGTGTTTTTCGGTAATGGGATGGTCGCCGTAGCTGAGTGCCACCGGCGTGGTGTAGTCGAGGCCAAAGAGGCTGCCGATGCCGCTGGTGTCGATGACAAAATCGTTGCCCACCTGCACCCCCCACTCGTCAAACAAGGACTCCAGGCCGCTGGAGTACCCCGGGTCGAGCAAGATCAGCGCCGCCCCCCCACCGGCCAGGTAATCGCGCACGGCGTCCACTTCAATGGGAAAGAACGGGGTCTGCGGCCCGGCTATGATCAAGACGGCACAGTCTTTGGGCACCCTGGCGTTGCGGGCCAGGAAAAGCGAGTCACCTACTACGTAGTCTATTTCTTCCAATCGCTGTTTCAGCAACAGTAACTCGCGCTCGTTCTGCCCCAAACCGGCCTCCCCATGCCCCACCGTCAGATAGACCTTTTCACTGCGACCGCGCACAATCTTTAGCAGCGCGTTGGTTATCTCCTTCTCGCTCAGGTCGGTAATGCTCTGCTGTTTCTCGTTGCCCACCAACACCAGCGTATTGTATTGCCGCACCCCGTAATCGGCGGTGCGCTCCGGTTCTTTGTCGGGGTCGATAAATTCAAAACTAAAGCGGTCGCCGTGCACAGTGTACTGCTTGAGCAGCGATTCGAGGACGGTGTTTTCACCCTGTTCCATAAAAGCCAGGGCCTGCACCTCAACGTCCAGATTTTCCAGCGTGGTCACCGTTAAATCCGCCAAGCTGTGCAACTTGCCCTCGGTCATGTCGAGGCGATCGTGGTAGCGGTTGGACATGAAATTGATCATGACCACAATGCCCAGCACCATGAGCGAACCCCACAGGGCGTTGAGCCAGCGACCGTAATAATTAAACAACGCTCTGTCCACCAGGCCGGCGACGGCAATGGCCGCTATGCCCAGGCCGCCGTTGACCCAGGGCAGCACTTCGCCGCCAGCGCCGAGCAAATAGCCCAACGCGCCCACCACCACCAGGGCCGCGCCCACAAGGCTGAGAGGAATAGTGTAGCCTTTCATCTCAACGCCTCCATCTGCGCGATTCGAGTACCCGGGTGGTAAGGAAGAGACAGAAGAATGTAAATGTCAGGTAGAACACCACGTCTTTGGTGTCTATGACGCCGCGCTGAAAATCCTGCAAGTGGCCGACGATGGAGATGTACTGCAATATCTTGGCCGCCGTGGGGCCGGCAAAGCTGGCCGACCAATCGATGAGCCACAATAACAGCAATAGACCAAACGAAACCAGCACCGCAACAATTTGATTTTCCGTCAGCGCCGAAGCCAAAATCCCCACCCCAATAAACGTGCCGCCCAATAATATGTACCCTATGTACGCCGAAAAGATCGGCCCCCAATCGGGCGAGCCGTAGATCTCCAGGATGACGCAGTAAATCAACGTCAGCGCCACTATAGTTGTATACAGAGTGAGACAGGCAAAAAACTTGCCCAGCAGCACCTGGGTAGTGGAAATGGGCGAGGTCATCAGCAATTCGATGGTTCCCGACTTCTTTTCCTCGGCATAGAGCCGCATAGTGAGCATGGGCACCACCAGCAACCAGATAAAGTCCATCACCCCAAAAAACTGGGTAACAACCCACTCGTTGAGGTTGAGCGCCGGCATTTGCCCCTGCATAAACTGCGCCCGCTGCGAAAACTGCAGGCAGATTAGGTTAAACTGCATAAGGATGTTGCGGAATAGATATCCCGACAAAAAAAGGAAAACGCCGGCGATCACATAGGCCACTGGCGAGACGAAATAAGACCTCAATTCCTTGGTGTAGACAGCGAGAAAATTGCGCATTTCAGCCATTCACCTCCTCAGTAGTCAGGTGCAGGAAGATGTCTTCCAGCGTCATTTCCAAAGACCGCAACTCGCGCAGCGCCAGGCCGTTGTTGACCACCTGGCGCGCCAATTCATCGCGCACGTCCTGGCCCGGCTGGCTGGTGACCACGTAGATCCCGGCCCCGCCGTTGCCCGCCTCGGGCACAACCTCCAGCACCCCGGCGATGCCGCCGATGAGTTCCTGCACTTTGTCCTGCGGCCCATCTATATGGGCTCGCAGCACCTCACCCTCTTTCAATTGCGCCATCAAACTTTCGGGCGTGCCCTCGCCAACAATACGCCCCTCGTTAATGATCACCACTTTTTCGCAGGTCATGCTGACTTCTGGCAAGATGTGGGTACTAAGAATTACTGTGTGGTCTCCACCCAGCCCCTTGATCACCTCGCGCACCTCGATAATCTGTTTGGGGTCGAGGCCTACCGTAGGTTCATCGAGGATGAGCACCGCCGGGTTGTGCACCAGCGCCTGCGACAGGCCCACGCGTTGCTTGTAACCTTTAGACAGTTGGCCGATCACCCAATGGCGCCGGTCGGTTATGGCCGTCTTCTCCATCGCCTCGTCCACACTCGACTTTAACTGGGCTTTGGCCACACCTTTGATCTTGGCGACAAAGCGCAAATACGATTCCACCGTCATGTCGTTGTACACCGGCGGCTGCTCGGGCAAATAGCCGATGTGGCGGCGCACTTCCATGGATTCCTCCAAAATGTCGTGCCCGGCAACACTGGCCCGGCCGCCCGAAGGGGGCAAATAGCAGGTGAGGATGCGCATGGTGGTGGTTTTTCCGGCGCCGTTAGGCCCCAGAAATCCCAAAATCTCTCCCTTTTCAGCGCGAAACGTCACGTTTTCTACGGCGGCGACATCACCGTAGAACTTGGAGAGTTCGCTCACTTCAATCACTTGAACTCCTCCTTCATTGAGGGTTGTTTGTTGCGGTTCAATGTCGTTGCATGCGTTTTTGAAAAAAGCGCACCAGGGGGTCCACGTACGAGGCCGACACGTCTACCTCAATTTCGTCGATGCCCTGCTTGCGAAAAATTTGACTGCGCCTCAGCGCGGCGCGACGCTGGCGTTCGGCAAAATAGCGGCGCGCCGCCTCGCTGCCGCTGTCCACCACCATCTGGCGGCCGCTCTCGGCGTCTTCTAAAGAAATAAAACCCACATTGGGCAATTGGCGTTCGCGCGGATCGACCAGCGTTACGGCGATCAAATCGTGGCGCCGTTCCACCCACTGCAGCGCCTGTTCATAATCGCGGTCCAGAAAATCCGACAATAGAAAAACTACGCTGCGGCGGTTCAATACCCTGTTGAGATACTCCAGCGCTCCGGCAATGGAGGTGCCGCGCCCCTGGGGCTGAAAATAGAGCAATTCGCGAATAACCCGCAGCACGTGTTTGCGCCCTTTTTTGGGCGGCACAAAAACTTCCACCGCATCGGTAAAAATGAGCAGGCCTACCCGGTCGTTGTTCTTAATAGCGGCAAAGGCCAACAGCGCCGACATCTCCACCCCCACCTCGCCTTTCATCTGCTCCTGCGAGCCAAAAGCTCCAGAAGAGCTGGCGTCGACCACCAGCATCACGGTCAGTTCGCGCTCTTCGTCGAAAACTTTGACATAGGGGTAGCCTACCCGGGCGGTGACATTCCAGTCGATACTGCGTACGTCGTCGCCCCGCTGATACTCGCGCACCTCGGCAAACTCCATGCCCTGCCCTTTAAATACCGAATGGTATTCGCCGGCAAAAATATTGTTGACCATGGAGCGGGTCTGAATCTCGATCAGGTGGACTTTTTTGAGTATTTCCTTGGGAATCATCTCGGCGCTCTATGGCACTTCTATCCGGTCAAAGAGCTGCTGCACAATCTGTTCGGCGTCTATCTCTTCTGCCTCGGCCTCATAGCTGACAATGATGCGATGGCGCAGCACGTCGGCGCCTATGGCCTTGACATCTTCTGGCGTCACGTAACCGCGGCGGCGGATAAAGGCGTGGGCGCGGGCGGCGCGGGCCAAAGCGATGGTGGCGCGCGGCGAAGAGCCGTGCTCAATAAGATCTTCCATGTCTTCCAATCCCACCTGGGTCGGCCCCCGTGTGGCGTGCACAATGTCGACGATATAATCTTTAATCTTGTCGTCCATGTAGACCAATTTTACGCTCTCGCGCGCCCGGCGAATGTCCTCCAGCCCAACTGCGGCCTCCACCAGCAGGTCTGGGGCGTCCGCCATGCGATCGAGAATGGCGCGCTCCTCTTCCCTGCTGGGGTAACTCACTTTCACTTTTAACATGAAGCGGTCCACCTGGGCCTCGGGCAAGGGATAGGTGCCCTCCTGCTCAATGGGATTCTGGGTGGCCATCACCAGAAAGGGGTCGTCTATCTCGTAGGTCTCATCGCCGATGGTGACTTGGCGTTCTTGCATCGACTCGAGCAGGGCGCTCTGCACCTTGGCCGGAGCCCGGTTGATTTCGTCGGCCAGCACCAAATTGGTAAAAATGGGGCCCTTCTTGGCCACAAACTCACCGGCCTGCTGGTTATATATCAACGTGCCGGTGAGATCGGCCGGCAATAAATCTGGGGTAAATTGAATGCGCTTAAAACTCCCCTGGATGATTTGTGCCAAAGTGTGTACGGTGAGCGTTTTGGCCAACCCCGGCACCCCTTCCAGCAGCACATGCCCGTTGCAAAACATGCCGATGAGCAGGCGCTCCACCATATAGCGCTGGCCGACTATCACGCGATCCATTTCTTGCACAATGCGGTCTACCAACAAACTTTCGTGCTGGATTTTTTCGTTGATAGCATGTATGTCCAAAGTAACCCCTTTAACTCATTGTCATCTTATTTGTTGAAGGAACGCGGTTGCGGGCAGAGCTCCCAGCACCCGTCTACCTCACCCAGGCACACCTCGGATTTCTCCTGCAGCCTCTTTGGCTTATTGGCGGTCTTGGAACGGCACCCACTCCTCGGGATCGCGCCCGACATTGGGAAGTAGGTGGCGCGCGCTTTCGGCCAATTCGGAGTTGGGATACTCGTCAATTACCTTCTGGTAAGCCAGGCGCGCCTTTTCGTATTCCTGCAGGTCCTCTTCGTATATGAAGCCGATCATAAATTGGGCTTCGGCGTTGTGTTCGCTTTGGGGAAACTTGCCTATCAAGCGCTGGTAATAGGCGATGGCCCCCGTCTTATCACCCCTCTGTTGAGTGATGTGGGCGAGATGCTTGAGCGCCTTTGCCCCCAGTTCGTGCTGGGGATAGCGCGTTAAAAAATCTGTAAAGAGTTGAACTGCCCGGTCACTCTGCGTGGTATCTGCGGCGGCGGCCGTGGCCGTAGTAAATACTTCATCCGGGGTTTGTTGATTGCAACTGCCAAAATAGCAACAAAATAAAACAAGGGTTATAAGTCCACTAAACTTCGCCATTTCTCACCTATTTATAAAACAGCCAATCCGGACCAATCTATCTCAAACAGGACGCCTGAATTAAGCAGGTAGTTCCCGGGCACAGAGCGATCAATCCTTTGCCGCATTTGAACTTTTTGAAGTGCTTTCGCTTTTGGAAGAATCGCTCTTGGACGAAGACTCACTCTTGGACGAGGAATCGCTTCCGGAGGAGGAATCCTTGTCTGCCTTGGCGGCATTTTTATAGCCTTCGCTGCGATAATCTGTAATATAAAATCCCGAGCCCTTGAAAAGCAAGCCCCCGCCGGCGCCGATGAGCCGCGTAACTCTGCCGCGGCCGCTGTCTTGGGGGCATAAGTCTTTGGGGCAAGTCTTTAAGGGGTCAGCTTTAATACTTTGCATTACTTCGAATCGGTTGCCGCACTTCTTGCACTGATATTCGTAGGTTGGCATAGCTATTAGTTTGGGCTTTGAGCCGTGTTTGTTGCAGTGATTTACGAAGCTTTAAAAGATAAGCTGCATCGCCTTTCGACGCAAGGGCCTAATACAACTAAGTCATTGTTATTATGGGACCTTGACATTGGATTGAAGGAGGGTCCGTCTCTCACTTCGCTCAAACCTTGGGGCTCAGATGGCTTTGCCATTGACGGACCGGGTTGCACAATGGCGCATCTTCGCTGCCGACCGGACTGCTGCCGGGTTCCGAGCACACACACCCGCTCTTACCACCCTATCCCTCTTTATTATTGCGCTAGCTTAGCGACTTTGGCCTGGTGAGACTAAGGAGGTTGCGACGGGGGGATACTTGAGTGATTTCCACGCTGATTTTATCGCTTGGATGAGCCCAAACTTCCGACGGATCGACGACGAAGTCGACCAGACCGCAAGCCAATTGTACGACCATGCCTAAACCGGCCCTTTCGACGACGACGACGACCTGGCGAGTTCCAACTTGAGGCTCTAGATATTTTAGCAGCCAGTAGCGACGGCCGTACCCCGCAATTTGGGGGCCGGCACCTCGGATGCCAGGCGGCATCAGCTAGGTCGCGTTCCATCTCTTTGACACTAAAGGCCGCCTTGCCCTGCAAGAGGTAGGACACCAGTTCGGTGTGCATGAGCAAATCTTCACAGCGGTGCATCGGCCAGCCGATGGTGCTATAGGTATACCACCCCACCTGGTGATGGCGGCCGGGAGTCAATTGTAATGTGGTGCGAGGCAG
>CAXGRO010000274.1:0-7583 GCA_964012055.1 uncultured bacterium | reverse complement strand
CGTTGTCACGGCGGCGTCAAAGGCATTGCCGCCCTCGGCCAATACACGCGCACCGGCCGCCGAGGCCAGCGGGTGCGCCGCGGCCACCATGCCGTTCACGCCCATGACCACGGGCCGGCTGGGCGGCAGGTAATCTTTCCAATTCTTCATTTTAATAATCCGTTTAAACCTGTGTTTTATAGACCAATGGCGTAGCCGTCGCGGCGCGTATCGCAGCCGCTCAAATACACCCCCGACTCCGCGTCCAGTTCTATCCCGTGGGCGCCCGATACGCGCATCGACCACCCTTCCAGCACACTCAGCTGGTGACCGCGGGCCTCCAATTCGCGACGCACCTGCACCGGCAGCCGCTCTTCATAGTGGACGTCGCGGCCGGCGTACAGCCTGAACTGCGGCGCCTCTATGGCCTGCTGTATATTCATTTCAAAGTCGATAAAGTTGAGTAAAATTTGCACCGTCCGCTGTAAAATCGCCCAGCCGCCCGGCATACCCAAGCTCAAAACCAGACGCCCATCTCTAAAAGTCTGCGTTGGGCTCAAAGGAGTGGCGAGCCGGCGAGCCGGCCCCAGACGGTTGGGCGCCCCCTCTTCCAGGTCAATCATAAACATCATATTGTTCAAAAAAATGCCCGTATCCCCCACTGCCACGCCGCACCCAAAGTAGCCGCCCAGCGTCTGGGTGATGCCAATGACATTGCCGTCGCGGTCGGCCACTTCAAAATGGGTCGTATGGCCACCGCCCACCAGCCGCGGATCGCCTGCCTCCAGGGCGCCGGCCGGACGATCCAAAGTATAACTTTCGCCCGGCACTGCCGCGGCCACCTCCATGTCGATCCGCTCTTTCTGCGCCGCCGCGTACTCCGCCGACAGCAAACCTTGCGGCAGCGGGTCGACGTGTTCCGGACTGCCGGCGTAGGCGATCCGGTCGGTCGCGCAGAGCTTGGCCGCTTCGATCATTGCGTGCACTGTGCCGGCGCTCTCAAACGCCAACTCGCCCGCGTCAAAACACTCCATCAGCTTGAGGTGCTGCAAGGCTTGGAAACCACACGACGGCAGCGGCGGCGCAAAAATCTGGTAGCCGCGGTAATCGATTTCAAGGGGGTCCTGCCACTCGGCCCGGTACTGCGCAAAATCGTCCAGCGTAAAAATGCCCCCCATCTCGCCAACCGCCGCCACCATCCGCTCGGCCAACTCGCCCTCATAAAAAACACTGCGCCCCTGCTGTGCGATGAGCCGCAGCGAGTCCGCCAACTGCGGCCATCTAAGTCGCGTCCCGGGCGCCGAGGCGCGGCCCTGGCGGTCGAGAAAAATGGCGGCGGATTGGGCAAACGGCCGCAGGCGATCGGCAAATTCGGCGATGATGGCGCTGTTCTGATAAGTGATGGGAAAGCCGTTTTCGGCGTAATCGATGGCCGGCTGCAATACGCGCTGCAGATCGAGCGCACCGTACTGGTCGTGCAGTTCGAGCCAGCCGGCGACATTGCCCGGCACCAGAGGCGCCATAATGCCTAGATCTTTTGCCTCTTCACTATACTGCGCCGGCTGGGCGGCGGCCGGCGTTCTGCCGCCAAAGTCGAGCACCCGCGGCCGCGATGCGCCGGCGCGCCGCACAATGGCGCTGCCGGTGCCGCCCAGTCCCGACATATAGGGTTCGACAATGGCCAGTGCGGCCGCCACGGCCACGGCGGCGTCAAAGGCATTGCCGCCCTCGGCCAGGGCGCCCACGCCCGCCATCGACGCCAGGGGGTGGCCGGCGGAAACCATGCCGTTGGCGCCCATGACGACGGGGCGGGTGGGCGGAGGGTAAGCGGTGCGCACGGTCATGGATAAGCGATCCTTTGGAAGGTTATGTATTTGCTGGTGTGACTAACTGGGTATCAGAATGAGTGGTAATGCGTCTTTGGCTATACCTGCCTGGGCGACAGAAGCCGCACATGGGCTGGACTAATCTCTTTTGATATAATTTTCAATAACATATAGCGAGGTCAGGACAATGCCAAATAGGATAAACAAAAAGAAAATTAAGGTAAAACGACTGTCGTGCAGGCTTTTCGATTGCTCATTTCTGCTCCCCTCAAGAGGTACTGTGACCACCAGAATCCCCCTAATATCGCCCACTTCCCAATTAGATTTTGGCGTATCGGGATGATAGTTATGGCAACTCACGCAACTCTGCCGCATAAGATCGGCTTTGGCATAACGCAAAACCTCTTTCCCATTGCGTTCTTCAATGCGATAGAAAGCTGAGTTTTTGTTTTATGTAATTCTTCCAGCGCTCGTTTTTCAAAATCGTCGCGTGGACCACCATCCTTTCTCCAGGGAAAGGGATAGTCGCTGTACAATCTAAATAAAAAATCTCTTTTGCTTTCTAGGGCAATATGATTGCCTAAAGCCATACTCATGGTTACCGGCAAGGGAATGGCTCCAACTTTGTCCCGATAATTGTGCGTTACTTCAATTCCCTGATTGCGCACTATCTCGACCACTTCGGAAGTATATAAAGTGCGAATAACTCTCAATAGCTCGCACAAGGTCCTCGGCGCTATTTAATGCGGCAATTTCGCGCATTTTGGACTCAATGGAAAGAACACTGCGAAAAAGTACAAAGATGGATGCACCTAAAACGATAAACGCAATATAGCGATAGTATTTTACCCAAAAAGGAAGGTGCCTGTGGGGAGAGTCTGATTTTGACTCTCAATCATTTTGCATTGTGAATTATCTCCATCTAAATAGCGATTTGCATTGCTTGCGAAACAGCTATCGATATAGCTATTCGGTTTTTATCTATTGATAGATGATACTACACTTTTAATCATATACAAGCTAAAAAAGAAAGCGATGCTACTGGTCGCCTTGTCGATCGCATAGTTAAACTTTAAAATTGCAGATGTGTAGTAGGTTTTTCTATTCTAACCTGCCGTGCAACAGAAACACCCGGCAAGGAGGTCCCATTTGATCGAAAGGATGAGTTTAAGCGTGGCACTACTTTTATTTTGCGCCGCCAGCACCGCGGCACAAGAGACCGAGGTCAACGGCCGTCGCGCCGTAGTGCTAAACGGCCAAT
Organism: uncultured bacterium; assembly: GCA_964012055.1. Taxonomy (GTDB): domain Bacteria; phylum Latescibacterota; class UBA2968; order UBA8231; family UBA8231; genus CAXGRO01. The sequence goes on along the minus strand of CAXGRO010000274.1, from coordinate 4,517 downwards.
CCGCCCAGCTCGTCGTCGATATGGCCGGCGGCTCCATCGCCGATTTCCACTTCCAGGAGCAAGGAATCAACCCACTCGAGTGGAACCGCCAGAGCAGGGGAACCCAAGCCCACAGCATGGGCCACTTCCTCTGCCTCGACCGCTGGGCCTCGGCCTCGCCGGCCGAGAGCTCCAACGGCATGCCCGGCCACGGCGAAGCCTCCAATGTGGAATGGCAATTGTCGCGCGGCCCCAACGATAAAGGCGACTTCATCGAGGTCGAAATGCAGGCCGTCCTGCCGCTGGCCGGCCTCGAGGTGCGGCGCTGGATTCGCCTGAGCCGGCAAAATGCCTTTTTCACCGTGCGCGAGGAAGTCACCAACACCAACAAACTGGGCCGCATCTACAACATGGTACAGCACCCCACCATCGGCCCGCCGTTTTTGGACGAAACCACGGTAGTCGACGCCAACGCCCACAAGGGTTTTATGGCCTACAGCCCCCTGCCCGACCCCGAAGACCCGGAAGTCTACTGGCCCCAGGCCATCAACCTGAGCAGCGGCCAGTCCGTCGACATGCGCTATCTGGCCGGCGACCACAACCCCACCAACGCCGGTTACACCTTTGAAGAAGAATACGGCTGGACCACGGCCAGCACCGCCGGCCACAACCTGCTCATCGGCTACCTGTGGAAAACTTCGGAGTACCCCTGGTTTAACGTCTGGCGCTCTTCGGCGGATGGAAAACCCATCGCCCGCGGCCTGGAATTCGGCACCACCGGCCTGCCACTGCCGCCGGCGGTGCTGGTAGCCAAGGGCAAAATTTTCGGCCGCAACCTCTTCGAATATATCGACGCCGGCCAAACCGTGGCCCGCGTCTACGCCGCTTTCCTCTTTGCCATCCCCGCCGACTACCGCGGCACCGAGCGCGTCGCCTACGCCGACGGCTTGCTGCGGGTGCGGGCGCGCGGCACCAGCGGCCCCCGCGGCCTGGTGCTGGAAACGACCAGCGGCCAGGTGCGCGCCACCGACAAAGACCTGGTGATGGAAGTGGAAGATTTGTTTATAGAATAACCGCTCACGGGGCATCGGCGCACTCGCCGACCGAAGGGGTCGCGCAAACGCGGCCGTTGGTCCACAAAGCCGAATCGAGAACGGCGCCTTCAAACAGGGGATTGCGCAGATCGGCATCGCGCCCAAAGTCGCGTTCGTCGAGATAATCCCGCCTCTTCTGTGCCAGCGTTCCCGTCGCAGAAGAGGCGGGATCATCGCCGCACCCCTGCGCCATAAACGCCAGAAGAAGACAGAGCAATAAAACCATAAAAATCCCTTGGGCGCCAATGTATCGCATCCCTGTGTTAGCGACATGCCGCTGCAAAAATTTAATATACATGATCTCTACGCTTCAGTAGATATATCGTCTGGGCCCTCCTCCTGGCCGCTTGCGGCGAAAACCGCTCCCTAAGTCCAGACGCGGCCGGCGAATTTGTCGTCGACCTGACCGGCGGCGCCACCATGGCCTTCGTCTGGATCGCCCCGGGCACCTTCCACATGGGGTCTCCCCGGGGCGAAGAGGGCCGCGGGCCGGACGAATCGCCGCAACACCAGGTAGAGATCACCCGCGGCTTCTACCTGGGCAAATTCGAAATCACCCAGCGCCAGTGGCGCGCCGTCATGGGCGGCAACCCCAGCTTCTACATAGGCCCCAATCGCCCCGTGGAACAGGCCTCCTGGAGCGACGTGCAGATTTTCATCGACAAACTAAACCAGGCCGCCGGAGCCGCCCTCTACCGCCTGCCCAGCGAAGCGGAGTGGGAATACGCCGCCCGCGCCAACAGCCAAGGGCGCTGGACCTTTGACGACGACTAAACTGCGCTGCCCAACTACGCCTGGTACGCCGACAACAATATACCCGAAGGCACCAAAGATGTCGGTACCAAACTACCCAATGCCTGGGGTTTATTCGATATGCACGGCAACGTCTGGGAATGGTACCAGGACTGGTATTCAGAAAACTACTACCGCAACTCCCCCTCTATAGACCCCCTCGGTCCCGAGCGCGGCCAAAACCGCGTCATCCGCGGCGGCAGCTTTCGCTTTACCGCCCCATTGGTGCGCTCCGCCGTCCGCGCCCAGGACACGCCCGTGCACTGCAGCAGTGCCATCGGCGCCCGCCTGGTGCGCCTTTCCCCATCCACCCCTACCGGATAATCCTTTCTCAGAGTAATTTATATCTACCATAAATCACCACACTCAACGGAGTCACAAGATGATCAAAAAGCTACTGACTCGAGGAACCGGCCACATCTTCTTCCTCTGGTTGGCCGGCTGCACCCCCGAAGAACCCCTGGTCGCCCGCATCGGCGAGCGGGAAATCACCCGCAGCGAATTCCAACAGTTTGTCCAACGCCTGCCGGCCGCCCTGCGCAGCAAACAAGAAGGCCAGGACGCCGCCCGCGAACACCTGCAATCCATCGTCGATCAAGAACTGCTGCTGCTCGAAGCGCGTGCCCGGGGCTTCGACACCAGCCAAGCCATCCAGCAGCGCTTTGCAGACCTGGTGCGGCAGGAATTGATCTCGCTCTACCGCGCCCGCATCATCGCCCCGCGCGTTTCAGTAACACCGGCCGGCATCGAGCGCACCTTTGCCGAACAGGGATTTAACCGCGAACGCTTTTTCAGCCGCATCCTGGTGCGCACACGCCAGGAATTAGATGCCGTGTTGGAGCAATTGCGCTCCGGCCAACCCTTTGAGCAAGTGGCCCAACCCTTTGCCGCCAACGACCTCTTCGCGCGCCAGGGCGACGGCCTGGTCGGCTGGATAGGTCGCCTCGACGCCGAGCGCCGCTACGCCATTCCGCCCAAGGTCTTTACGTCGCTGGCCCCGGGGCGCGTTGCCGCCCCCGTGCGCCTGGCCGGCGGCTGGCAGGTATACCGCTTTGTCGAAGACCGCCCGGCCGAACTGGCAGAGTACTGGACCGACATCGAAAAAATGGTCTATCAGGAACAGATGCGGGCGCGCGAAGAAGAGGAATTTGAGGTCTTGCAACGCGACTACCAGGCGCGCCTTGTCAGCGCCGGCGCCACCGCCCTGCTGCGCGCCCTACAAACAGGGCAAGCGCCGCCAGACCAGGTGCTCTACGAGTACAACGGCGGGCAAATTTCCGCAGCCGAGGGCCTGGCCAGTTTGCAGGCCATGGGCGTAGCAGGGGCGTTGCAAGACAGCGCCCAGATCTTCGACCTGGTACAAAAGCAATTGATCCACCTCCGCCTCTTTGAAGCGGCGGCGCGCGAAAAGGGCTGGGACCGCCAGGCCGAATTTATCGACTGGAAACAGCGCAAAAACAGAGAGGTGGTGCTGACAGCGCTGATGCAGGGCGTAACGCGCCCGGCGGAGCCGACGCCGGAAGAGGTCAGAGCCTATTACCAGAACAACCCCGACAAATTTCTCGCCGTCGAAGAGGTTTTTGTGCACGAACTATTGACCGACACAGAAGAGGAAGCGCAAGAACTGCGGCGCGAAATCGAAGCGGGAACCGATATAGCCGACTTGCTCGACCGCCCCGAGGTCAAATCGCACGCCGACGTGGGATCGCACGGGCTGCGCGACCACGATTGGGAACTGCGTTTGCTGCGCCTCTACCGGCCGCGTTTTCCCGAACTGGTCGATGCCGCCTTTGCCGCCAAGGTGGGCGACCTGGTGGGTCCTATAAAGAGCAGGGACGACTACACCGTTTTTAAGGTGCTGCGGCGCGAAGGCGGCCAGGTGCAGGAATTTGAAAAAGTACGCGAACGCGCCGAAGGCGTGCTGCGCAAACACCGTGCGGACGAATTGATCGCCCGGTTTATCCGCCAGTTGCAACAGAAATACAGCGACCAGGTTGAACTCTATATCGGCCAGATTGACGGCTGAGGACGTTGTTATCTGTTAAAAATTTGACAGTTTCTATCAATTCCTAGTAATTTATCTTTTTATACTGTTAATTAACCACCTCGAATTTGCCCGTATGTTGGTCTTTATAACTTGTTAAATTATATATATATAGCAGCATACCCAGCATCTGTTATATATCGGGAGAATAACAGTGAAACGCGCAAAGGCAAGAACAAATTGGGCAGGAGTCGCCTGGCTACTCGGAGGCGCAATTTTACTGATAGTTTCAATCCCACTCGAGGCCCAAAAAGGCCACCGCATCGTCGGCAACCAGGTGGTTGTGGACTCGGAGCGGCACTGGGAAAACTGGGACCGACCCACCCACCTGACGCGTATCAACGAAGCGGGATCGGTGCAGTCGCGACCGTTACGCACCGTATACAATGTATTAGACGACCGCGATCTCACACGGCCAGTGGTCGTCTCCAGACCCGAACGCCGCATTGCCAATATTGATAGCGCCGCACAATTGGACGTGTTTGGCGAGTTGCTGACCGACGTACAGGGCAATTTGATCTTCTCTCACTTTGTGCGGCCCGGCATCAGCCGCGCCGGCTCCAACCTGCACCTGGCAGAAAATATCCTCGACGGCGACCCCACCACCT
>CAXGRO010000273.1:0-7606 GCA_964012055.1 uncultured bacterium | reverse complement strand
GCAGGATTTCGGCGTCGAAGTAAATGGCGGGGCCGTACAGCGCCAGGGCTGCGGCAGCGCCTAGGGCAATGCGATGGTCGAAGAGGTGCTGCCCCAGGGCAAAGAGCAGGACACAGGAGAGGGCGCCGAAAATCGCCTGCACCAGCCGTATGGCGATAAAGAAGTGTTCGCCGGCAAGCCAATAGATGGTCCCGGCAAACCACGGGAAAAGCGGCGGTTGCCAGAATGGGCCCGGTTCGTAGTTGAGCGAGTGACCGGCGGCGATGAGGCGGGCCTGTTCGGTATAGGTTTGGGCGTCGACTACGGGCGAGGTGAAGAAGGGGTTGTCGGCAATCTCAAAAATGTAGAGCAGGCGCAGAGCGAGGGCGGCGGCGAAAACGAATGCGAGGTTTTTTGAGATGGGCATTAAGGTGGCGTTTTCTTGTAAGGCGCGGTCTGCTCTTGGACTTCGTCGGACTGAATTCTCGGCCGTATACGTATAAAGGTAAATAAAGGCATAGATGTCGCAGGGGCAAAGCATAGAAGCGCGTCAAAGTCGGTGGGCGGATTACACCGGCACACCAGTGTCGGCGGTGTCGCCGCGCAGCATCTTGTTGGGAGCGGTGCTGGCCTTTCTGCTCAATTTTCTCGACGCCTACGCCACCACTATGATTCGCGGCTCGTACCTCAGTCTCAATTTCAGTACCCCGGCGACGCTCTTCTTCTTTTTCTTTGTGGTGCTAATCGGCGGTTTAGTGGGGGTCTTGCACCGACGGCTGGCGCTGACGCAGACCGAATTGGTGACGATCTACGTCATGCTTTTAGTGGCTTGTTGCATTCCCGGCATGGGGTTCACGCAATTTATCATTCCCTGCCTGGTCGGTTCGGCTTATTACGCCACGCCTGAGAATAATTGGGATTTTCTCTACAATCAGTACATCCCCAGTTGGATGGTGCCGCAGGGCGAAAATGTGGCGCGCTATTTTTTTGAGGGGTTGCCCACCGGAGCGCCGGTGCCTTGGGGCGCCTGGATTTTACCACTGAGTTATTGGTACGCTTTCTTTCTGGCCTTGAGCCTGGCGATGATCTGCCTGATGGTGATTTTGCGCAAGCAGTGGGTGGATCGCGAGAAACTGGTGTATCCGCTGGTGCAGGTGCCCATGGAAATGCTCAAGCAGGAAGGGGAGGGTGTTATTGGCGCGGCTTTCTTTAAGAATAAAGCCATGTGGATCGGCTTTGCTTTTTCCTTCATATTTCTGAGCATCAACGGGTTGCATTCGTATTTTCCCTCTTTTCCGCAAATTGAGCGCAATACATCGTTGCCGCTGTTTCGCGACAGCGTGCGTCTGGACTTCTGGTTCAGCCCGCCGTGGATCGGTTTTTTTTATTTCGTCAACCTGGGCATTTCGGGCTCGATCTGGTTCTTCTATGTTATCACCACCTGCCAGCGTGGCCTGTTTAATGTGATCGGTTTGCAGTCTTCCGAGCGCATGGATCTCTACTCGCGTGACCCCTACCTGGCACACCAGGGCATGGGGTCGATGATCGTCTTTGTGCTCATCGGGTTGTGGGGCAGCCGCGGCCAATTGAAAGACGTCTGGAATGCCGCCTGGGGCAGCGGCGAGGTTGACGACGGCGACGAAATGTTGTCCTATCGCCAGGCCGTTATAGGTTTTTTTGCCGGTCTTATTTTAGTTTGGCTGGGTTTGTGGATGGCCGGCCTACCGCCGCACCTGGCGGCCATGTTTGTCTTTGGTGCCATGGTACTGTTTATCGGGCTGACACGCGTGGTGGCCGAAGGGGGAATTCCGGCCATGCGGCCGCCGATTATGACGTCGACCTTTGTCATTTCCGGAGCCGGCACATCGGCACTGGGGGCTTCGGGCCTGGTGGCATTGGGGTTTTCCTACGGCTGGCATTCGGAAATCCGCTCCTTTGTCATGTCGTCGGTGGCCAACGGTTTGAAGATGGGTGAGGTGATCAAGGACTCCGAGCGGCGGCTGTTTTGGGCCGTGGTGCTGGCTATTGTGGTGAGCATTGCCGGCTCGTCGTATATGACGCTGCACCTGGCCTACAAGTACGGGGGGATCAATCTCAACCCGCTGTTTTTTGGCTGGGGGGCGGCCACCTACGGCCCCAAGGACATGGCGCCGCGTATCGCCAGCGAATTGGCGGGGCCCAATTGGGAGGCGTGGCTGTTTATGAGCATAGGGGGAGGGGTTATGGCGTTGCTGATGTGGGCGCGGCACTACTTTGTGTGGTGGCCGCTGCACCCGCTGGGGTATACGATCAGCGCCAATTGGAAAACGGGCCACATTTTCTGTGCCGCCATAGTGGCCTGGTTGTTTAAATTGGTTATTCTCAAATACGGCGGCCCCAAATTGTATCGCGACACCCGGCCCTTTTTCCTGGGTTTGATTTTGGGCGAGATTATGGGGGCCGGGGCCTGGTTGGTGCTCGACTATTTTACCGGGCACACCGACAGTTTCCTCACCCAGATATGATAGGAGAATATGACTATGCAACCCGTAATGTTCATGGGACAGATCCAGGCGTTTGAGAACGACGGCACAGATTATATTGTCGAGCGTTTGTGGGACGGTGGAGTCAGGGAGATGGTGCTGGGCGATTTGATCTTGCGGAGCGGCGAGACGCAGGGGCCTTCCTTTGCCGCCAATTTGGATTTTTACACCGGCTGCGAAAAACAGCCACCCGAACTTCCCGCCGAGTTAAAGGCGTCGAGCCGCATCTTTGGCGACGCGGTGAAAGCGGCGGCCGACAAGGGATTTGAGATTTACTTCCACGACTGGGGGCAGTTCGGCTGGTTTGAGTCGGGTTCGTGCCTCAACAACCCGGAGCAGGTGCGCTACGGCGTGGCGCGCACCCGCGACACTTTTGCCCAATATCCCCACACTCACGGTTTTGTGCTGGACGGTCCCGAATACGGCTACGAAATTGAACCGGGCCACCGCAGCGACGTATTCCAGTGCTTCTGTGTACACTGCGAGAATATGGCGCGGGAATTGGGGTATAATTTTGTCGCTATGAAGGAAGCGGCCGAGCGCTTGCGGGCGCGGCTGAGCGAATTGAGTCCGGCGCTGATGCGCAGCTTTATAGAAGCGCAGACGGGGCCTTTTGACGCGGTGGATCTGCTCTTGCAAGACCCCGTACTCTTTGATTGGATTCGCTTTAAGACCGATTGCATTCAGCACTATGTTGGTGCATTTTATCGCGGCGTTAAAGAGATTGACCCCAAGTTGAAGCTGGCCTGTGGGCCGCGGATCTCGGCCTTTGCGCCGCTAACTGGGTACAATTATCGACGTCTGGGTGAGGTGACCGATTTTATTGCGCCCAAGCTCTATTTTTGGCAGCACGGTATTGACGGGCTAAAGGGCACGGTGTACCGTTACGCCAAAACGCTAGCTGAACTCAATGAGGGGGTGGACGAAGGCCTGGCGCTGGACTTTGTTTTTAAGCTGTTCGGTTTCACCATGCCGGGCGTGCGCACCCTGGAAGAATTGTCGGAGCCACTCAATGAGGCTTTTTTCCGCGAGACCGTGCCGGGGGAGATCGCCAAGATGATTTTTCGCACCGGTCCGGTGGAGCGCCTCAAACCCTGGGTGGGGCTGCACCACGGCGGGGTGCGGATTTCGTCGGGCGAACTCGACCTGCTTTTGTGGGCCATCGTCGACAGCGGTCTGCAGAGTTTGATCTACTGGCACTACTCGGACATGAGCGAAGAGGAGTGGCAGGTGTTGCAAGGGTTTATTAGTTGAGAATGAATTGGCTTTGATGGAAGAAACATCCCAAACTATTTGAGACAGGAGAGACGATATGAAAATTCGCGATATAGACACCATCATGATCGATTCGCCCGGGCGCAAGTGGACCATTGTACGGGTCTTTACCGACGAAGACATTATCGGTTTGGGCGAGGCCACGTATTCCAATAAAGAACCGGTAGTGGCCGCGGCGGTGGAGCACCTCAAAGAAGAGTTAATCGGCGAAGACCCGTCGCGTATCGAATATTTGTGGCACAAGATCTACCTGCCCTCAACGGTCAGCGGTATCTGGCGCATGACCGGGCCGGTGTGGATGAGCGCCATGAGCGGCATCGATCAGGCGTTGTGGGACATCAAGGGCAAGGTGGCCAATTTGCCAGTGGTCGAGTTGCTGGGCGGCAAGGTCCGCGACCGGGTTGAGGTTTACACCCACTTCAGCGGGGCGACGCCCGAGGCGGCGGCGGCCATGGCAAAGGAGAAAGTGGACGAGGGCTACACGGCAATCAAGAGCGGGGCTTTGTCGGGCAACAACTACCGCTTTGACCAATACCACGAGGATGGGCAGCCGCAGCGCACCGCCGAGATGTACGCAGCGGCGCGCGAGGCGGTGGGGCCCGACGTCAAATTGTTGATTGACTGCCACGGCCGCTTCACCGTTGCCACCTGCATTCGCCTGGCCCGGGCGCTGGAGCCCTACGACCTCTATTGTTTTGAAGATCCGGTGCCGCCGGAGGACCTGGGCGCTTACCCCAAGGTGCGGCGCGAGATCAACATTCCGGTGATGGGCAGCGAGCGCCTCAATACGAAATTGCACTACCGCCAATTGCTGGAGCAGGACGGCGTCGACATCGCCCAGCCGGACTTGATGTACGCCGGCGGCATTACCGAGGTGCGCAAGATTGCGGCGATTGCCGACACCTTCCACGTGCCCATTTCGCCGCACAACACTAAGGGACCGGTGGGCATTCTGGCGGCGGCGCATTTGATGGCGTCGATCGTCAATGTGGCGCCGATGGAGTTTGTCACCGGCATCGATTGGCGCGACGAGATTATCACCGAGCCGTTGAAGATTGAGGACAGTTGTATTGTGTTGCCGGAGGGGCCGGGGTTTGGGGTTGAGCTGGATATGGATGGGGTGGAGAAGCATCGCTGGCGACCGGGGGATCCGCGCTAGGAAGTGTGAGGGAGGGGAACCGTGAATAAAGAGATCCCGACGGACTATCAGCTGCATCTGAGGGATCTCGACGGCAGCGACGACCGTGCTGCGGGCAGCGGCATTTCTGTCCGCAGCATTTTGCTGGGGGCGGTACTGGCATTTCTGCTCAACTTCTTTGACGCCTACGCTACGAATCTCATTCGGGGTGCGTACCTGACACTGAATTTTAGCACCCCGGCCGCGCTCTTTATTCTTTTCTTTGTCGTGTTAATCAGTGGGGGGGTGGCGCTGTTGCGCCGCTCGTTGGCGCTGACCCAGGCCGAGTTGGTCACCATCTACATCATGTTGCTGGTGGCCTGCTGCATTCCCGGCATGGGCTTCACGCAATTTATCATTCCCTGCCTGGTGGGGTCGACGTATTACGCCACGCCAGAAAATAATTGGGATGTGCTATACAACCAGTATATTCCCAAGTGGATGATCCCCCAAGGGGAAAATGTGGCGCTCTATTTTTTTGAGGGGCTGCCGCCGGGAGAGGGCATCCCCTGGGGGGCCTGGGTGAGACCGCTGAGCTATTGGTACGGGTTTTTCCTGGCCTTGAGCCTGGCGATGATTTGTTTGATGGTGATCCTGCGCAGGCAGTGGGTGGAGCGCGAGAAGCTAGCCTATCCGCTGGTGCAGGTGCCTATGGAGATGCTCAAACAGGAGGAAGGAAGGGGCATTGGTGCGGATTTCTTCAAAAGTAAAGTCATGTGGATGGGCTTTGCGTTTTCCTTCTTGCTGTTGAGTGTTAATGCGTTGCACCTCTATTTCCCCTCTTTCCCGACCATTACCAGGACGGGTTCAATCGATCTCCTGGGAGGCGCCGCGCAACTGAGCTTCTGGTTCAGTCCGCCGTGGATTGGCTTTTTCTACTTTGTCAACCTGGGCATTTCCGCCTCTGTCTGGTTTTTTTATTTAATCACCACTTATCAGCAGGGGGTGTTCAATTTTATCGGCCTGCAGTCGGCCGAGCGCATGGACATTTATTCGCGCAATGCCTATATGGCGTTCCAGGGCATGGGGTCGATGATCGTCTTTGTGCTGGTTGGATTGTGGATCAGTCGCAGTCAGTTAAAAGATGTGTGGCACAAGGTCTGGGGGCGGACAGAAGTTGACGATAGGGGTGAGATGTTATCCTATCGCCAGGCTTTCAGCGGCCTGGTTGCTGGATTGGTAATGGTGTGGCTGGGGTTGTGGATGAGCGGTTTGCCGCCGCACCTGGCGGCCATGTTTGTCTTTGGGGCTATGGTTCTATATATAGGTCTGACGCGTGTGGTGGCCGAAGGGGGCATACCGGCCATGCGGCCGCCGGTCATGACGTCAACCTTTGTCATTTCTGGGGCGGGTGCAACAACTCTGGGGCCGTCGGGGCTGGTGGCTTTGGGATTTACTTACGGTTGGCATGCCGAGGTGCGCTCCTTTGTCATGTCGTCGGTGGCCAACGGTTTGAAGATGGGCGAAGTGTTCAAGGGGGCCAAGCGGCGTTTGTTCTGGGCCGTAGTGCTGGCCATTGTGGTGAGCATTGTGGGGTCGTCGTATGTGACGCTGCAGCAGGCCTACAAGTACGGGGGCATCAATCTCAATCCGCTGTTTTTCGGCGGCGGCGCGGCGATGTACGGCCCCAGGGACATGGTGCCGCGCATCGCCGGCGAGTTGAGGGGGGCGAGCGGAGAGGCGTGGTTATTCATGGGCATTGGCGGGGCGATCATGGTGTTGCTGATGTGGATGCGCCAATCTTTTCTGTGGTGGCCGCTGCACCCGCTGGGGTATGCGATAAGCGCCAATTGGAAAACGGGTCACATCTTTTGCAGTGCATTGGTGGCCTGGGGCCTAAAACTGCTCATTCTCAGGTTTGGGGGCGCTAAACAGTATCAGAATTTAAAACCGTTTTTCCTGGGGTTGATTTTGGGCGAGATTGTAGCGGCCGGCATGTGGCTTGTGATAGACTACATTACCGGCCACATCGGCAGTTTTCTCACCCAAGTGTGATGGCACTTGGCACAGTAGCGGCGATGGCGATGGAGTAAGACAGTGGCGCGGTCTCAGTAAACTACGGAGACAATGCGCGTAGCCGTATCGCCCTTGTCGGCTTCGGCGTCGGTGTTCAGGCCAAAGCGGCAGAGATAGAGGCCCGGGGGGACCAGATCGCCGCCGTCATCGAGGCCGTCCCAGGCCAATTCCTGGCGGCCCACGGGGTTGGAACGTGCTTCTTCAATGCGGCGCAGGCGACGACCGTTGAGGTCGAATACTTCGACGAAGAGGGCTTTGCTGGAGCTGATTTTGAACACCGAGAAAACAAAAACCTGCTGGTCGTTAACGCCGTCGCCGTTGGGCGTAAAGGGATTGGGGGCAACGGACACATCCTTGATGACTTTTTCGGCAAAGGGGGCCAGCACGTTTAGCCCCGTGCCCGCGGCCAGGTCGGTGACGTTGCGGCTGTCGACTCGTTGCCAGGTGATGTCTTCGCCTCGGCGCAGCCCGGCGGAAATGTCGAAGACATTGCTGGCTGAGAACAATACGGTGGAGAAGCGCAAAGCTAGCAATTGTTCGCTGTTACCGCGGACCACTTCGGGCAGGGCGAGCCAGAGCGAGTCGGAGCCGGTGGCGACAATCTGGGGATCCAACGGGCTAGCCGTGCCGTTTTCGA
>CAXGRO010000272.1:0-7611 GCA_964012055.1 uncultured bacterium | reverse complement strand
TACGTTTTTTTCAACCCCTTTCTACAAAATTGGACCTTTTTAAGACGGCTTCTAAGCCCTGGACAGTTTAAATGCAAGAATTTGAGCGCGAAGTCGAGTTAATCGATTATATCGAGATTATCCTCAAATACAAGTGGTTGATTTTGCTAGTTACCGCGGTGTGTGCGCTGGGGGCGGTGGTGCACAACTCGCGGCAGCCGGTGTCCTATGAGGCATCGGCTCATTTGCTGGTCATTCCGCCGGAAAATCAAGCCAAGGGGTTACGCGATACCGAAGTTGAGCCAAGTAAATTGACCATCCAAAACTACCAGTCTATAGCTATGTCTGGTAAAATTTGGACTAAGATGGAATACGTGGTGGACTCTATCAAAACCGCGAATCGGGATATCGAGCAATATGCAGGATATTCACCGAGCGTTAGGATTGCGAATCAAAATAGTCTCATATTGTCAGTGAGATCGCTAGATCCCAACCTGCCGGCGCCCGTGATCAACGCCTGGACAGATGTCTTTATGGCTCTCAGCAAAGAAATGGGAGCTGAAGAAACAGGGGGGACTTATAATTTTTATCAAAATCAATACGAGGAGACCCAGGAACTGCTGGAAGGCAAGGAAGAAACGCTGAAAGCGTTTAATGATACCACAAGGCTTGCCTTTCTCCAGGGAGAAAAAGGGACGTACGATGGTTTAGTGAAAGATATACAGACGCAAGTTATTAATATGCGTACCAACATCGCAAGTCAAAAAGACGATTTACAACGCGTTGAGGAATCGGTGGCCGCTTTAGAGGTGGACGATACTCCTTTTTATCTCGTTGCCCTCGACGAACTCCAGCGACTCCAAATGAAAAATAGCTTGACAAATCAAGTAGTTGCCAATGCAATTGAACTGGAATTACTCAAAGAGGCAAAACGCCAGTTTGCTGAGGAAGAACAAATGGCACTGCTCGAATTTGATAAGAAACACAATTTTGCCTTTTTGGAGAAAAGACAAGATGAATTACAGAAGACCGTAGACTCCTATTCGCGCATTATCCTCGAGGCCGAACGAACAAAGTTGATCGGGGAAAAAAACATCAAGGGCCTAACGCGGGAGTTGGAGAAACACGATGCCAAAATAATGATGGGTAAAGCTATAGGTGACGAAGCATTTTGGGTGAAGGTAAAAGGCCGCCCTCCTTCCAAAGAACAGACAGAGGGGATGGATAGATTAAAGCTCTATTCCGAAGAGCCGAATCCGATTTACCAGGGGTTGGAGCAGAAAATTGTAGAGGAGAGCAGCCAGGTCGAAACGGCTATGATTTTATCGGAAGAAGGGGAAGGGGAAGTGATAGCTATAGAGTCTAATTTGCATGCGATTAAGCGAGCTTTCTACTCAATTCAAAGAGAACGAAATAAATTAGTGGACAATTTATCCCAGCGCCGTTCTAACCTGGATGACCAGGTGGAAAACTTGCAGAAGATTTACGACTCCAATAGACGCCATTATTTGTCGCAGAAAAGCAGAGTTGAGGAGTTGCTCCAAGCGGTGCTGGCGCAGGAAAACCAGTTGGTGGACCTGATCACACAGCAGAATTCATTAAAAACGATGGCGAAAGATATACAGATTATTATAGGAGATTTGAACATTGAAAGAGCCCGTATGGTGCGGGACGTAAATAGATATCAGGATACTTTCAATAAATTTGCCATCTTGGTCGAAGACGGCCGCATCGCCCGAGAAAAAGAAGCCAGCAATATCCGCCTCATCGATCCGGCCACGGGGGCCGCTCCTACTTCTGAATCGAACTCCCAGAAGGTCGCCACCAGCGCTTTGGCGGGTTTGTTGATTTCTACAGTGTTAGTTTTGCTGGTAGAATACGTGCGCAGGGCCCGCGCTATGCGGGCGGGATGAATCTGGGGAGACCGCGCACTCACAAAGATAGGCCGTTGCGCGGCTACACCGCACTCATATAACATCGTTCATGGCGCAGACTAGCGAACCAGAAGCAGTCGAGACCGCCGTTGGGGAACAGGCCGCCGAACTTTTTGTTCCTGGCGCCGCCGACCGCGTCTGGTACGTATTCCACACCCGGCCGCGCTGCGAAAAAAAGGCGGCGCAAATTTGCCTCGACCTCAACATTCGCCATTACCTCGCCTTGTGCCGTAACACGCACCGCAAAAAAGGGCGGACCTATAGCTTTGAGGTGCCGTTTTTTGCAGGATATATGTTCGGCTGTTGTGACCGCGGCGAACGACTTACCATACTGCAAAGCGGTTATTTGGTGCGCACTATAGAAGTGACGGACCAGCAACGCCTGCTCGATGAACTCTACAATATTTATATAGCCAGCCACCAGGTACAGGACCTGGCTCTCTACCCACAGTTAAAACACGGCCGCTGGGTGCGCATGCTAAAGGGACCTTTGAAGGGGGTGGAGGGGCGTATCTCCAAACGCAAAGAGGGGTTACGCCTCGTGCTAAACGTATCCATTTTGGGCACAGCCGTGGCCGCAGAAGTGGATATGGAAGATGTGGAAGTAGTCTGATGTGGGGCGGTCATAAGAGTAGCTAAAATCGCGCTTGGCGAAAAGGGACGGTCTTGCTATCTTAAGACCAATCGATTCTTGCCATAGAGGCGATTTTACGTTAGCGATACGTCGATGCCCCGATATTTCCAACTCATATTAATCGTACTAGGACTAACAACTGTCGGCACAGTGTCCGCTCAGAACCTGGTGGATTCTGAGCAACCCTTTCTGCCCGGCGTTTGGGCTGGGAGGGCGGCCTGGGGCGATTACGACAACGACGGCGATCTGGACCTGGCGCTGATTGGTGAGACGGAAGAAGAGTGCCGCCGCATCGCGCAAATATTGCGCAACGATGAGGACGTGCTCTTTGAAGACGCCAGCCAAACGCAGCAATTGGTGGGCGCTTATTATGGCGATTTGGCCTGGGGCGATTACGACAATGACGGCGACTTAGACTTAGTTATTGCCGGCTGGGACGTGCACGACGACGAAAGCCTCAACCTCTACCGCAACGACGAGGGGGCCCAGGCCACCGAGCGCGTACTGGGTTTGGACCGCAGCCAAACATCCTTTAAAGGCGTGCGCTACGCCACCGTCGATTGGGGCGATTACGATAACGACGGCGACGTGGACCTGATCGTTTCGGGCATGGAGGAAAACGGCACCTCGCTGACCCAACTCTACCGCAACGGCGGCGGTAGCGGCTGGTTGCTGGAATTGGACGAGGTCAACAGCGAAGCCCTGGTCAATGTGCACGGCGGCGATTTGGCCTGGTCCGACTACGACGGCGACGGCGACTTGGACCTGCTGGTCTCGGGTGAGAATGTCACTACGTCGGGTGGCTTGGGGCCGGTGACGGAATTTTATCTGAATAATCCGACAGGCACGTTTAATCTCGACGAGACACTGGCGGTGGTCAATGTGCTCAAAAGCGGCTCGGCGGCTTGGGGCGATTACGATGGGGACGGCAATATCGACCTGGCTATCTCCGGCCGCATCGCCGCCTGGACTCCGACGGTGGATCTCTACCGCAACCGTCCCGCCGGCGTGTTGACTCAGGACGAGAGTTTTACTCTGAGCGCCACGCGCCAGATCGACGGTCAATTGGCCTGGGTCGACTTTGACAACGACGGCGACGCCGACTTGGCGGCGGTGGGTGCGTCGCGTTTTTCCGACTATCAGGCGTTTGTCTTCGACAACCGCGAGGGGGTCCTCAGTTCGGTGTCGGCCGAAGATGGATTGCAAGGGTTATCGGGGGGCGCGGCGGCCTGGGGCGATTACGACGACGATGGCCGCGTCGACTTGTTGATTACCGGCGTCGACGAAGGGGCGCAGCGCCGCGGTGTGCTCTACAACAATCAGGGCACCAACATCAACAACAGTCCTGCGGCGCCGGCGCGGCTCAATACCGCCCGCGTCACCAGCAACAACGTCACCTTTAGCTGGATTCCGGGGACGGATCAAGAGACCGAGAATCTGACCTACAATATACGCGTGGGCACCGAAGAAGGGGGCCACCAAGTGCTCTCTGGGCAGATTGCCGCCGGGCCGGGCAATGCGGCGTTTAAGACCTCCAAAGTGTTGCAGCGCGCCCTGGCGCCCGATACCTATCACTGGAGCGTACAGACGGTGGACGGCACGCTGGCGCGCTCGGAGTGGTCG
The DNA here is from genome assembly GCA_964012055.1 of uncultured bacterium. Classification (GTDB taxonomy): domain Bacteria; phylum Latescibacterota; class UBA2968; order UBA8231; family UBA8231; genus CAXGRO01. The sequence goes on along the minus strand of CAXGRO010000272.1, from coordinate 3,441 downwards.
CAAGAGGATCTACTAATCATTCAGCAGTTCGTTTCTTCGGACCAGCGCCTGCGCGCCTTCAAACGCACCGAGATGGCCTGGGGCGACGTGGACGACGACGGTGATTTTGACCTGGCGGTTATGGGCGAAAACCGCAGCGGTGAGGCCCAGACGCTGTTTTACGAAAACGACAGCGGGTCGTTGGTGGTTGATGCCAGGGCTGAAATAGTCGGTTTGCTCAGCGGCGATGTGGCCTGGGGCGACTACGACAACGACGGTGACCTGGATCTGGCCATCAGCGGCGAAGACGAATTCGGCAACCGCGCCAGCCGGCTCTACCGCACCGACATAGACATTCTCAGCCGCACTTTTACTCTGGTGGGGGCGTTTACTGATGTGTCGAGGAGCGCCCAGGACTGGGGCGATGTGGACGGCGATGGCGACCTGGACCTGGTGTTGATGGGGTTGAGCGATGACAGCATCGGCGGCACCCTGCAATCATACACCCGCCTTTTTCTCAACGATGGCCAGGGCGGTTTTGTGCAGAGCGCCGTAGAACCCGTAGGTGTCAACAACGGCGAGGCAGTGTGGGGCGACTACGACAACGACGGCGACGTGGATCTGGCGCTGACGGGCAGCGACTCGCAGGGCGATCGCCATTTGCACATTTACGTCAACGACGGTAGCGGCCAATTGGCCGATGCCGCACTGGGGTTGGAGCCGCTTGAGTCTAGCGACGTGGCCTGGGGTGATTACGACCGCGATGGCGACTTAGATCTGGCCGCCGGCGGCATTAGCAGCGTCGGCGTTTCCACCACTGTGTATCAGAATAACGACGGGCAGATGGAAGCGCTGGTCGGCACCGAACTGCCCGGCATTCAGGGCGGGGACCTGGTGTGGGCCGACTACGACAACGACCAGGATCTCGATCTGGCGATCACTGGTAACAACGGCCAGGCCCCCTTCCTACAACTCTACGAAAATGTCGACGCCGCCTTCCAAGAAGATCCCATCCTCATTCTTCAAGGCGTCGACTTCAGCGCAGTGTCGTTGGTCGACATCGACGGGGACGCCGACTTAGACCTGGTTTCGGCCGGCAGCGACAATACGTTTGCGCCGATTACCGTGGTCAACGACAACCTGGAGGCGCAGTTTAACCCCAACCGCGTGCCGGCCGTGCCAACGGCGCCGGCGGCGCAAGATGAGGCTGATGCTGTGACCTTGACCTGGGACGCCAGTTCCGACGACGGCATCGGTGTTCCTCCCGAGAGTCTCACCTATAATTTGCGCCTGGGCACTAGTGCGGGGTCCGGCGAGGTGGTGTCGGGCAATACGCCGCTGGGATCGGGCAACATCGGGCACCGGCGCTTTCACCGGATCAGCGGTTTGGCCAGCGGTACCTATTTTTGGTCGGTGCAGGCGGTGGATCATGGCTTTGCGCGCTCCGACTGGACGGTGCCGGCCGAGTTCATCATTGACACAGAGGCGCCGGTGGTAACGGCTTTTAACGTCAACCGGCAGCAGGCCGGCATCGGCCAAACGGTCACGCTGTCGGTCAATTTTGACGACGAACATTCGGGGGTAAATGCCGAGGTGGCCCCGGTGGTGGAGGCCACCATTGGCGGCCAGACGTTGTCTTTTGAGCAATTGCAGTTCAACGGCCAGAGTTGGAGCGGCGAACTGGCTATTACGGCGGATACGCCTTCGGGAGAGGCCAGGGTGGTGGTGAGTGGCCTGGTCGACGGCAAGGACAATGCCCTGGTGCCTTTTGATTCGGCCGCCGTGTTTTTAGTGGACACGGAAATTCCGCAAATCATCGCCACTGAGCCGGCCATGGAAGCGGCGGGCGTGCCTTCTTCGACGGCGGAATTGAGTATCACTTTTTCCGAGCCCATTGCCGCAGTGACGGGCGCCGATTTTACCTTGCGCCTGGGCAATACGGAGTTGAGCCACCTGACCGATCCGGTCTACGACGAAGACAGCCGCACGGTGCGCATATTTCCCGAAGGCGGCTTGCTACCCGGGTCGCGCTATACTGTAGAGGTGTCGGCTGCGGTGCAGGATTTGGTGGGTAATAGGCCCGACAACGCAATAACTTGGACGTTTAGCACCCAGGTGCCGCAACTGGTGCAGACCACGCCGGCGGCCGGGGCGATGGATGTGGCTATAGATGACGGGCGCCTGAGCGCTGTTTTTGATACGCCCATATGGCCTGCTGCCCTGAGTTTTGAAGAAGCAGTGCAGGTGGTGCGTGAAGGGGTGGTGCAGCAACTGCGGGACGCGCCGCAATTCGACGCCGAGACCAATACCCTAAATTTTGAATTGAGCGCCGGCCTGCTGCCCGGGTCGCGCTACGAAGTGACTTTGTCGAGCCTGCTGGCCGGGCCGTTGCGGGCGCAGGAGGGCGAGGGCGATTTTCGCTGGGAGTTCGAGACGCCCGTGCCGCAGTTGGACAGCACGGTGCCGGCGGTCGGAGGCACCGTGCTGGGCACGGCGGACGCAACGCTGGTGGCCGTTTTTGACAATCCCATAGACGGCGATTTGCTGACGGTTGAAAATGTGCAAGTTTTGCAGAGCGGCGATCCGGTGGTCGTCGCCGACCTCGAATACAATGAAGAGAATCGCACGGCGCGCTTTGCGGTGCAGGACGGTCTGCGGGCCGGGACCAACTACCAGGTGGTGATTGCCGGCGTGGTAGGCGGTCCGCTGCGGCAGAGCGATTATTCGTGGACGTTTGCCACCGCGGTCCCACGGCTGGTTGAGGTGACGCCTGATTCGGGCACCGCCGCTGTGGCGATTGCTTTGCCGGAAGCGACGGTGCAGTTCAGCAGCGAGATTGATGCAGACCAATTGGTGGCGGGCAATTTTGTGTTGTTGCGCAACGGCGAGACAGAGGCCTTGCGCGACGGCGACCCGGTAAATCGCGGCGGCGGACTCTACAGTTTGGCTCCGGCGGCGGGCTGGCAGGTGGGCAGTACGTATGCGGTGCAGATTTCGCCGAGCGTGACCGGGCCGCTGGGCGAGAGTCAGGCGATCAACTGGCAATTCCGCACGGCAGTGCCGGCAGCGGTGCAGTTGAATCCGGCGGCAGGAGATAGCGAGGTTTCCGCGGCCGATGCGGCTATAAGTGTGGTGTTCGATCAGCCTATTGACGAGGCGGCGTTTCGGCAGGAGGGCAATGTGCGAGTGTTGCGCAGCGGCGCCGAGGAGGAACTTACCGACCTGGTGTACGATGCGGGAACGGGGACAGTCTCCTTTGCCATAGAAGATGGACTGGAGGCCGGCACGGGGTATCAGGTGATTTTGGCGAGTGCGCTGGGCGGTCCTTTACAGCAAAGTGATTACAGCTGGAGTTTTAGCACGGCGGTGCCGCAGTTGGAGGGGGCGGCGCCGGCGGACGGCAGCAACGGAGTGGACATTGGGCTGACGGAAGCGGTGGTCGACTTTAGTGTGGCCATTGAT
>CAXGRO010000271.1:0-7614 GCA_964012055.1 uncultured bacterium | reverse complement strand
TGATCTTGACGCCGTCGCGCAGCAGGGCGCGCTGAATCAATTCCTGGTAGTCCTGGCGCTGCGCCGGGTTCATGCGCGCGATAAATGCGTCGCTGTCGGCGGTCAGACCGCGAACGATGCGCTCGATGTCTTGGGCAAAAGTGGGTTGGCCCAAAATGTTCAGGTCGGCGCCGGGGGTAGGCTGGTGGCCGGTCATGGCCGTGGTTTTGTTGTCGAGAATGACAAACGCGATGTTCTGGTTGTTTTTGATGGCGTCGGAAATAGCCGGCATGCCGCTGTGGAAGAAGGTTGAATCTCCCATGAAAACAAGCTGTTTATTATCTATAAAAGGGTCTATGCCGGCGCCGGTGCCGCCGCCCAACCCCATACCCGAAAGGTTGTGCATAAGACGCGAGAACGGTGCGTATTTGAGCATGGAATAGCAGCCGATGTCGCCGTGGAAAACCAGGTCGGTGGCCTCCTGCCCCCTAGCTTCCATGTACTGGGGGTCAGCAAAGTCGGCTGCGGTTTTTTGTACCACCGAGGCCGAATCGCGATGCGGGCAACCCGGGCAGAAGGAGGGGGTACGCGCCGGTATAGGCTCGAAAGCGGCATCGGCTTCTGTCAAGAGGTGACGCTGGCCGTTGAGCGCCACACCGTCAATTTCTTCAAACAGCTTTAACAGGCATTCGACAACGAGGGAGGGGTGGAGTCCCATGGTGTCGGGAAAGCCGAGCTGGCTTCCGGGAAAATGTTTGCCCCACAAAGGGATTTCACCCACTTGGCCCGCCTGGCGCAATTGCGTCAAGATAGAAGCCACCTGAGGTTCGACGTAGGGGCGCTTTTCTTCGACGACGCAAAATTGGCGCGCCTGGGCTGCAAAGGAGCGAATCATGGCCGCATCCACTGGGTAGGTGATGCCCAATTTGAGAATGGGAAAGCGGCCGGACAGGCCCATAATGTGCAGCGCGTGTTCGAGGTAGGTGTAGGCCAGGCCCGAGGTGATAAAGCCAATGGGTTGGGGAGGGGAGGCGGTGTGGATTATCTGGTTGACGCCGTACTGGCGCGCCAATTCCAGGAGTTGGGGATAGCGCTCTTTGATGACTTCCTGTTCTTTGGCGGTGGTCGCCGGTGGAATAATGACGCGGTCGTCCGACGAGATGGTGCTGGTGTCTATGGTGGTGCGCTGATGCCGGTTGAGTGCGGGAAAGCGGTTGGGAAAAACTTCAACACTGCCGCCGCCATCGGCCTGGTTAGAGGTGACCAGATAGGTGAGAAAGAGGCCGGTCTGTTGCGATAGGTCAAAGGCGGTGCCGACCCAATCTTTGATTTCCTGAAAGGTAGCCGGTTCCACAACGGGGATATAGAGGTGTTGCGATAGAAAGCGCGAGTCGGCCGGCACTTGGGTGCCCTCGGACCAGGTGTCGTCGCCCACCACCACTAGGGCGCCAGCGCTGGGGCTGGCGCCGGCCATATTGCCCAGTGCCAAACCGTCGGCGGCCACGTGCAGGCCCACGCTTTTCATCACGGCCATGGCGCGCACATCGGCCATTTGGGAGCCGTTGAGGCGGGCCGCGGCCAGGGCTTCGTTATTGGCGATCTGGGCGGCAATGCCGTGCTCGTTGAGCAGGTCGCGGATGCTCTCGAGGGTGTCGAAGAGTTCGGCCAGGGGGGATCCGGGATAGCCGGTTATTTCGCCCACGCCCGACTCCAGCGCACCTTTGACGATGAGCTCATTGCCAGTAAATATGCCCGTGCCTTGTTCTTTGAGAAATCTGGGGTCCATAATTGGCAGAGTGTACTACAAGTGCTAAATATGGATACGGCATATTGCAGCTATGATAACTGGAAAAAATAAAGCTGTCAATGAGATTGGGGTATATATGAATTAATAAATTGTATTTATTTAACTTTTGTCTCTAATGAAAGTTTGTTCATCAAGGCGTCGGCATAAAATTTTGCGGCCCAGTTTAAATAGGCATAGGGCACGTAGGTCCCCCAAATGGGGTGCGATGCCGGTACCCCTCCCCGAATGCCCGGGTGGCCGGAATGCAAAGACTGAGTGGTTTTGGCGTAGTCGAGCAGTCGCAGGGCCGCCGCCGCAAAAGGCCCCTGGGGGGTGTCTTGCGCCAACTTTAACCAGAGAAGAGCCAATTGGGCATTGCCAGTAGGGCAGGTATAGCGATCGGGCGAACTCCAGGACGCATCCAATGTCGCCGGCAAAATGGGAGTGCGGTTGTGGTTCGAGTTGGGTGTGGCCAATTCGTAGCGTGCAATTATACCTTCTGAAGCCCTGTAGACGGCGGCGTGGCAGGCCTCCCGCACCTCGCGATCGAGGTAGGCGGCAGACTCGTGCAGACCGCGCAATGTATAGGCGATGGTGTGGGTGAGCGGGCGGCAGTGCGGCTGAAAGCCCATGTGTTCTATCCAGCCGCTGGTTTGGCATTGGTCCAGGGCCCAGCGAATGTTGCGCAGCGCCGCATTGCGGTATTTTTCACTACCGGTTGCCGCGTACACTTTTAGCAGCGGCCAGGCCACCCGGGTGTGATAGGCGTGCGGCACCTCCTTGAAGGCGTGTCGGCTCCACTTGCCGTCGTCGTCCTGGACGTCGACGAGCCAGTCGGCCGCCCGAATCGCCGCGTTTAAGAAGCGCTCTATTTGCGTGTGCCCGTAGAGCGCCATCCAACCGATTACAACTTGCCCGGTGTTGAAGACGATGGGATAGTCCCTAATGCCCATACCGCCGCGCACGGCGCCGCTGGGCAGTTGAATGGCCAACTCCCAATCGCCCATTTTTAGGGCCCTGGCGCCAAACTGATCGTCGCCGCTATAAGAGGCGTAATTTAAAAAGGTGGGAATGATGTAGCCGGTGGTCTCGGGGTAGGGGGGCATCCACCCCCTTTTAAAAAAATAACCGCCAGAAACGCCGCCGCCGTCGGTGGTATCTTGGGCCCGACAAAGCCAGGCCATGGTGCTTTCCAGGTGGGTTTGGTCGGGATGCAGCCTATTGCCGTTGCGCAAAAAATCGTTTAGAATGGTTCTAAAGTGGGAAGGTCGGCTGAAGGTGCGTCCCACTTCACATGCGACGATACCTGCTTTCTTTATCATTTTTCTTCTGTAATTCCATATTTGTGCGTGAGAGTCAAAATATAGGCACGTGCGAAATGGCGACCAAGTGGTGCGAGTTGCGAACGAGTTTTTTCCGTGGGCGACATTGGGTGAGGGGGCAGGGATTTTAAACAATAGAGAGGCCTTGGGGGCGCATCGCCTAATTGCACTTTGGCGGCAATGGAGGAGGGCATGATAAAAGAGGCGGCGCGTCGCCTGTTGCCGCAAAGGGCGTACGCCGCGGGGCGCAGGTGGGTGCGGCGCTATAGGCGCAACCAGGATAGCAGAGGGCCGTCGATGAACGAAAAGGCGTTCGCCGAAATTCTTGTCGAACGTCTCGATGTGCGCCAGGGCGACGCGGTTTTTGTGCACAGTTCGCTGGACCGACTAAAGTTAGATTTTTCTTTTATGCGGGTGTTGCCCCTGTTGCGTCAGGCTGTAGGGGAGAAGGGCACGCTGCTTTTTCCGGCAACGCACTTGCGCGAACGCCCGGAAATGTGGTTGGCGCGCAGCGAAGTATTCGACGCGGTGCGTAGTCCGACGACGATGGGGCTGCTGCCAGAAATGGCGCGGCGCCAACGCGATGCAGTGCGCAGTCTGCATCCCACCCACTCGGTGGTGGCCCTGGGCAAGCGGGCTCACCACATGGTGTGCGAACACCACCTGGACCTCTATCCCTGCGGGGCCAAGAGTCCCTATGGCAAAATGGCTACAGGCGGGGGGCGCATTATTGGCCTTGGCGTTGACGCCGACGTATTGACGGCGGTGCATTGCATAGAGGACATCCTGAAGCAGCGTTTTCCGGTTGAGACCCATTGGCCTCAATCTTATAGTGCCAGAGTGCGTGGGGGAGACGGCGGCGAAGTAGATGTGGAGACTCTGGTGGCGCATCCGCGCACGCGCTGGCGCCATATGTTGGCGTATATGCGGCAGCATATTGGCCCCGATATTTGCCGCCGCTTTACAGTGGATGGATGCCCTTTTTACTGTGTTCAGGCTACGGCACTCCATGTGCGTATGGAAGGATTGGCGGAGCGTGGCATCACAATGTACAGGCGCGGGATCTACCGCGACAGCGCCCTAGAACCCCTGCTGAGCCGCCTGGCGGTAAAATTAGAGGAAAGATAGAATGGATAAGACCGCAACAGCACAGCGTTTTGTCGTTGAGGCCATCGGTGAACTCAACTTGCAGCGCGTCGCCGACGAACAGATAGGATTAGATGCTGCGGCGCCGCTGTTCGGCGACGGCCCGTTGGATTCGCTGGGGTTGGTGCAATTGATCGCAGAGTTAGAGAATCGCATTGAGACCGAAAATGGCCGCCGCATCAACCTTGCCGACGATGAGGTTCTGGCGGCAGACGCCGGTCCTTTTGCCAGTGTGGGGGCGCTGGCGGCTTACGTGGCCGAGGTTTTGTGAAGACATGGGCAAAAGCGTGCATCGATGTTTGTTAATTTCCGACTTTAATGCGGCGCCTTTGGCAGGGTATTTGCGCAACGATGGCGAAACGCCCGCCGTCGAAGTCGTAGAGGCTCCATACGGGGCGGTTGAGAGTGTGTTATTGCCAGATCACGCCGCGTGGCAAGAGAAGCCAGACTGCGCTTTGGTGTGGACGCGCCCGCAGGCCGTTTCTCCGGCTTTTGCGGCGTTGGGGGAAGGCGGGCAGATAGAAATGCAGCTTTTGGAGGAAGATGTGCGGCGCTTTGCCGCTTTGCTGGCTACTGCTGCACAGGCCCTGCGCGCCCTCTTAGTGCCGCTGTGGACCGTGCCCGCCCTGGAGCGCGGCTTGGGGGTGGGCGACTTAAAGAAGGGGGGGATGGCGCGGACGCTGTTGCAGATGAACGCTGTATTAGTGGAATGTATTGAAGCGGAGTCGCAACTCTTTGCGCTTGCGGCACAGCATTGGGGAGCAGCGGCCCCCGGCCCCGCTTTTGACCCCAAGCTTTGGTACATGGGCAAGATCGCCTTTGCCAACCCGGTATTTCGCGACGCCGTACGCGAGGTCAAGGCAGCCCTGCGCACCCTGGACGGACGCAGTAAAAAGCTGGTGGTGCTGGATCTCGACGACACCTTGTGGGGCGGCATTGTTGGCGAAGTGGGCTGGCGCGGTCTACGCCTGGGCGGGCACGATCACATAGGCGAAGCGCACGCCGACTTTCAGCGCGTCCTCAAGGCGTTGGCGCGTCGCGGTGTGTTGCTGGCATTGGCCAGCCGCAACGAAGAAGGCGTGGCGCTGGAGGCGATAGACCAACATCCAGAGATGGTGTTGCGGCGCGCCGACTTTGCCGCCTGGCGCATCCACTGGGGCGATAAGGCCGAGAGTGTTGCGGCGCTGGTAGAGGAACTCAATATCGGTTTACAGGATGTGGTGTTTATCGACGACAGCGCCGCCGAGCGCGCCCGGGTGCGCGACGCCTTGCCCGAAGTGCTGGTACCCGAATGGCCCAGCGACCCCACGCGCTATGTGGAAGCGCTGGCCCAATTGCGCTGTTTTGACGCAGTGGCGCTCAGCCGCGAGGATGGCGAGCGCACCCAACTCTACGCCGCCGAGCGCCGTCGCCGGCAGGCCAAAACCGAGGTGGCGTCTCTAAGGGAGTGGCTGCAGGGTTTGGAACTGCGCATTGAGGCGATGAGGTTGAGTGGCGATCACAGCGGCCGCGCCGCCCAGCTTTTGAACAAAACGAATCAGATGAATCTGCGCACCCGGCGCCTGGGCGAAGCCGAGTTGGTGGAGTGGGCCGCGACGGCAGATAGAGAGTTCTGGGTTTTTCGCGTTGCCGATCGCTTTGGCGACGCTGGGCTGACCGGTCTGTTGGGCCTGGAAAAAGACGGCCGGGCGGTGCGAGTTGCCGATTTTGTGCTCAGTTGCCGGGTGATGGGGCGCCAGGTGGAAGAGGCCGTTTTGCACTTTGCCACCGAGCGGGGTCGGCAAATGAGGGGGCAGACGTTGGTTGCAGAATACGCGGCCACCGAAAAAAATAAGCCCTGTTTTGAGTTGTTTGCCCGCGTCTTTCCCAACCCTCAAGGCGATCGCTTCACCTGGGACCTGACCGAACCTTTCCCCCTCCCGTCCCACGTGCAACTCCAAGCATGAAGACTGTTGCCCACTGCATTACGCCCTACCTACAAACGGCCGGACCCTGGGCCTACCAGCAAATACACCACCTGCAGCGCTACCGCCCGGTAGTGTTCACGCAGGAGGCGATCAATCTCGACGCCTACCCGGTTGAGGTGCTCTATTCGGCGGAGGATTTTGCGCCACTCAAGCGGCTGGCCAATCGGCTGGTGCGCAGAATTGGTCGCCAGTACGCTTTTTATGGCGGCCTTTTGCGGCGCGAAAATACGGCGTTAATACACGCCCACTTCGGCTACGAAGGCTGCCGTTTGCTGGGTGCTCAGCGCCGCTCGGGGCTGCCGCTGTTGACCACGTTCTACGGGGCCGACGCCACCGAGTATCCGCGCTATCCGCGCTGGTTGCGCCAGTACCGCACCCTCTTTGAACGAGGGACGCTTTTTTTGGTCGAGGGCGGGGCCATGGCCCAGCGTCTGGTGGATTTGGGGTGCGCTGCCGACAAAGTGCGCGTCTGGCGTCTGGGGGTGGACGTTGAGCGCATCGCCTTTAACGTGCGGCGGCCGGGGGACAAAGTCCGCTTTTTGGTGTGCGCCGGGTTTAAAGAAAAAAAGGGCATCCCCTATGCCCTCAGGGCGTTGGCGCAAGCCCTTGCGACCAAACCTTTCCCGTACGAACTCACTCTCATTGGCGACGGCGAAGACCGTTTACAACTCGAAGCGCTAGTCGACGAGTTGGCGTTGTGCCCTCACACCACCTTTCGCGGCCTCATACCCTATGCACAAGTGCTGGACGAACTGCCGCGCCACGACATTCTCCTGCAAACCAGTGTGACAGCGCAAAACGGCGACGGCGAGGGCGGCGCACCGGTAATATTGCTCGACGCCCAGGCCGCAGGCATGCCGATTGTAGCGACCACCCACGCCGATATTCCAGAAAGTGTGAAAGGCGGCGAGAGCGGTTTTCTGGCGCCCGAACGCGACATAGAAGCTCTGGCGCATTATATAAGAGAGTTGGTGGAGCACCCAGAGCGTTGGGAGGATTTGGGGCGGGCGGGGCGCAAACACGTGGAGACGCAGTACAACGCTGCCAAGCAAGTGGTGGAGTTAGAGCGTATTTACGACGAATTGTGTAGCTAACCAGCGCAGCGAACGAGCCATATGTAAATTGGTGACGGCGGGTGGCGGTTTTACCGGCGGTGCTTTGTGGGGGAGAGGAAGGGGGCAAGGGGCGGCTGGGACTCACAGCCCAAAGGCTGTGGGGGTGTAGGGCCGGGCAGGCTGCCCTTGGGCCTCACAAAGCACCAGAGGCAAGGCCGCCACCCGCCGACACCACCAAGCTCCCCAGTAATAGAATGGATAAAATATAGGTCCTCAGACCAAATACTGTGGACCCTTTTTCGATGTTGAGCGGATTTTTGTAAGGTTGAAATTCGTAAGTGATTATTTATCAACAAGTT
>CAXGRO010000270.1:0-7620 GCA_964012055.1 uncultured bacterium | reverse complement strand
TCGACGACCTCACCCTGGACGTTTCGCCCTTCCGCGTCGTGCCGCGCTCGCACCTGTGCATGCACGCCGACGCCAACCCCTACCTGCGCTACGACAGCCACCCCGACCAGGTGATCGTGCCCTGCAAAGCGGGCTCAGCCGTTTTTCTCAACCACCGCGCCTTTCACGGCTCCTGCCCCAACACCGGCGGCCACACCCGCTCGATGCTGGCCATTGCCTACCGCCCGGGCTGGGCCGGCCCCATTTCCGAAGTAGACCCCTGGGACCCCGCCGATATCGCCAACCTGCCCGAAGACGTGCGCCCCTTCTTCGCCGACCCCAACACGCGCCACTGGGACTTTGAGGTGCCCAACAAACCCGACCACATGCCCTCTGATGCCCCGGGCATGACCCCCGGCCGCTGGGAAAAGGTCTAAGGTGAACCAAACCTACCTGCAGCGCGCCGACGCCCTGCTGCAGCACTACCGCCAGCAGGGGGCCGACGCCAAACTGCTGGACACCCTGGGCGAAGCCCGCGACATTCTCGTCGCCGAAGACAACATCGAGCCGGCCCTGGTTCACCTGCTGCCCACCACGCTGCGCACAACGCGCAGCGAATTCGGTTTTCTCGCCGAAGTCGCCTTCAACTCAGCCGGCGATCCCTACCTAAAATCCCACGCCGTCACCGACATCTACAAACCCGGCTTTGGCCTCTACAACATTGTTTCCGGCCTGCAATTCTACAACCTCGACACCCTCAACGGCGCCATCATGACCGAGCGCCGCCCCGTGCTCAGCAACGACCCCGACAGCGACCCGCGCAGCGGCGGCCTGCCCTTTGGCCACGCCCACCTTACAGCCTTTCTGGGCCTGCCCTTCTTGCTCGACGGCGACATTGTCGGCGCCACCGCCCTGGCCAACCGCCTTGACGGCTACTCGCAGCGCGACATCGACCTGCTGCAACCCCTGTGCGAAATCGGCGCACTGCTTATCGCCGCCTATCGCTAACCGAAAAAATCGATGGCGACCCATGCGCACCATACTCGTCACCGGAGCCAGCACTGGCGTAGGCCTGGCGCTGGCGCGTCTGCTTTTGCGCTCCAACGGACCGGCTCGTCTTCACCGCCAGAGAAAGCTCTATGTCGCGCTTTGCCGAAGCGGGCATCCAGCCCAGCAACCGCGTTTTGCTGCGCCCCCTCGACGTCACCGACGCCGAGCAGCGCCGTGCCCTCGTCGCCGAAATCGAAGCGCACTGCGGCGGCGTCGATGTGCTGGTCAACAACGCCGGCATCGCCTACCGCTCCGTCGTCGAACACGTCACCGAAGAAGAGCGCGTCGAGCAGATGGGCATCAACTTCCGCTCGCCCATGGAACTGACGCGACTCGTCCTCCCCTCCATGCGCCAAAAGCGCCGCGGCCGCATCGTCAACGTCTCCTCCGTCGGCGGCATGATGGCCATGCCCACCATGTCGGTGTACAGCGCCTCCAAATTCGCCCTCGAAGGCGCCCGCGAATCGCTCTACTATGAGGTGCGCCCCTGGGGCATCAACGTGAGCCTCATCGAGCCCGGCTTCATCCACTCCTCTTCATTCCAAAACGTGCACTACACCAACCTCAGTCGCCGCTCCGAAGGCGACCCCAACGACCCCTACCACAAACACTACGAGCACATGGCCCCGTTTATCGCGCGCATGATGAAACTGTCGATTGCCACCCCCGAAAAAGTGGCGCGCAAAATCGTCAAAACCATCAACCACCCCAACCCACCGCTGCGGGTGCGCAGCACCCCCGACGCCTATTTCTTCGACCTGCTCCGCAGATTCCTGCCGCGCCGCCTCTACCACTGGATTCTCTACCACAGCCTTCCCGGCCTCAAGGAATGGGGAAAACAATGACCAAAGCCGACATAAGCGAGTTCCTTTTTCGCATTTTATTCTGCATCATCTTCATTGGCCTGGGCGGCGAGCATCTTTTTAAAGACGACCTCATCCGCCTGCTCATGCCCAAGTGGGTCCCCTTCGCCCGCCTCGCCTCCATCCTCTGCGGCCTGTGGTTAGTTTCCTGGGGCAGCCTCATCCTTTTGGGCTGGCACCTGCGCTGGGCCGCCATCGCCCTGGGCATCTTTGTGGTCATAGTCACCGCCGCCGTCCACGCCCCCACCCTGCTCTACATGCCCTCAGAAATCCCCCCCGACTGCGGCTGGATGTGGGACATCCTGCAGCGCAGCAATTTTGTCAAAAACCTCTGTCTCCTCGGCGTCTGTTTCCACCTGCTGCACCACCAAACCGGCAAACTCAGCCTGGAGCACTACCTGCAACGCCAATAAAATGCCGCTGCAACGAAGATCCCATAAAGGTCTCTGCGCCGACCTCCCCATAGTCGAACTCTGCAACGTGTTGCCGACCCCGCTGGAACCTGCGGACCGGCTGTCTCAAGCCGCAGGAGACGTACACATTCTCGTCAAGCGCGAAGATCTGACCGGGCTGGCGCTGGGCGGCAACAAAATCCGCAACCTCGAATTTATCTTTGGCGACATACAAGCACACGGCTGCAATGCAGTTGTCACCACCGCCGGCGTGCAGTCAAACATGTGCCGAGCGACAGCAGCTGCGGCGAGCCGCGCCGGCATGCCCTGCGTACTCTTGCTGCGCGGCACCGGCAACGAAAAAACGCAGGGCAACCTCCTGCTCGACCACCTGCTCGGCGCCGACGTCCGCTTCATCCCAACCCAAGATCCCTATGACGAGCGCGTCCCCGGCTGGCTCGACCAGGCCAAACGCCAACTCAAAGCAGACGGTTTGCAACCCTACATCCTCCACCTCACCGGCGCCACCGGCGGCCTGGCGACGTGTGCCTATGTCGCTGCCGCCGAAGAGCTGGCGCAGCAGTTCGACGACCTGCACATCGCTCCACAATGGCTCTACGCAACCCTGGGGGCAGGCATCACGGCGGCCGGCCTGGCCCTGGGCTTCAAACACCTCAAATTGCCAACGCGCGTCGTCGGAGTCAGCGCCAACTCACCCGCCGCCTTCCTCGCCGGCCGCATCGCCCAGTACGCACATGAAGCGGCAGAGATACTCGGAATGGAAACGCGCTTAGACGATAGCGATTTCGACGTAACCGACGCCTACGTGGGCCCCGGGTATGGACAGCCCTACCCCGCCGCCCTAACCACAATCCGCTCGTTCGCCAAAAACGAAGCCCTCTTACTCGACCCCGTCTACACCGGCAAGTGCGCCACCGCCCTCCTCGACCACATCCAAACGGGAAAAATCCCCGCCGGCGAGTCGGCCATCTTCCTACACTCCGGCGGCGCCCCCAACCTTTTTGCCCAGGCCGAAGTAATGTCCTCCTGAATCCCCCGGCTCCACCGCGCAGAAAATCCATTCTACCCCTTGGCGCAATATAGTTTCTGATCCCCTCATTATTTTATACATTATTGCCAAACGCAGTCATCGACCCACACGATCCCACCCCCTGGGGCCACTAGCCCACGCCAACCAAACACCATTTTCCGGAGACAACCCCAAAATGCTAAAAGCAGGTTTCATCGGCGCCGGCGGCCGCGCCCAAAGCGCCCACTACCCCAGCCTTTCCCGCCTCGACGACGTCGACCTCGTCGCCGTCTGCGAACTCGACGAAACCCTCCTCGCCCAGGTAGCCCAAGACTACAACATCCCCAATACCTTCACCGACCACCGCGACATGCTCGCCCAAATGGACCTCGACCTCGTCTACTGCGTCATGCGCGAAAAATGGGTATTGGAACCCGCCCTCGACTGCCTCAACGCCGGCAAACACATTTTTATAGAAAAACCCCCCGGTGCCAACAGCCAGCAAACCCAGCAAATGCTCGACGACGCCATCGCCAACGACGTCTACGCCATGGTCGGCTTCCAGCGCCGCTACGCCGCCATCACTCGCGAAGCCATGCGCCGCGTCAACGCCAAAGGCCCGGTGTCGCTAGTCACCACCACCTTCAACAAACAATTGCTCGGCGCCGACGAATTCACCACCACCCTGTGGAACGACGTTTGCCACATTGTCGACCTGACCCGCTACATGGCCGGCGGCGAGCCCGCCGAAGTGACCGCCTACCGCGACAGCTTTGACGGCACCAACCGCAACACCTACACCGCCCTGGTGCGCTTTGACAACAACGCCACCGGCGTCATCATGGGCAACCGCGCCTCCGGCGGCCGCGTGCTGCGCTCAGAACTGCACGGCGTCGGCATCGGCTGCTACGCCCAAATACCCAACGAAGTGGAAATCTTCGAAGACAATAAGAGCCAGGTCGTAGGCGGCTGGGAAGTGGACGGCGTCGACAAAGAAGACGGGCGCCTCTACGAGGGCACCCTGACCATGCACCAGCACTTTCTCGACTGCATCCGCAACGGCGAAGTGCCGCTCACCGACCTGCGCGACGTCATCCACACCATCCACCTGGTCGACCAGATCGAGGGCGAACTCTCCTGAGCCGCGCACTATGGCAACTCGTCCCACACCAAAGGCCACCGGCCCCACCTCCGCTCCGCTCGATTGGGAATTGACCCTCAACCTGTACCGCCTCTTCCCCATCAAGGTCACCTTTCCCGACATCACCCAAAACGAGACGCAGCAGGCGTTCTTGCAGCAGGTGCGCGACTTTCAGGAAGACTTCCTCGGCCGGCTCTACGCCTTCCAGGAAAAGTTCATGAACTTCCACGACGACCTGCGCGAAGTGCCACTGAAAACTAAAACGGCCAACGGCTTCAAAACCCTCACCATCCGCGACCTGCGCAAAAAACACGCCCACTTCGTCAAACTCTACTACGACACCATCGACGCCCTCATTGACCTCTTCCCCCACCTGCCGCCCACCCGCCTGCACTTGAAAAACCACGCCTTTGCGCTTTTGGTGCGGCAGTTCGAGCGCGAGGTCAACAGCGTCTACGTCAAACCCATACAGGCCATTACCCGCGGCATCCTCTGCGACATCTACCGCATCTGGACGCCCGAAGACGGCGCCGTCTACCTGCCCACCTACCTCAACGTCAACCCGCAGACCCTCAACAAGCAGGACATCTGCAAACTCAAATTGCAAATGGTGGGGCGCCTGGAGCGCAAAGCCATATTCAGCGACAGCTTTGACGTTGAGCGCATCGCCAAGCTGGTCAACGCCGTGCAGGGCCAGATAGAAGGCCACTCAACCGCACGTTTGGCCTGTTACGCAGCCCCGAGCTCACCTCAAAGACTCGCTCAAAGAGATCAAAGACAACCTGCTGCCCGACGCCATGGGCTCCATACGCCCCGACTTAGAAGAAATCCTGGGCCAGGAAGCGCGCATTTCCACCGAGGTGCGCGGCTCCAAAGAGCGCGTCTGCCTCAAAGACGCCATGCTCGCCGACACCCGCCTGCTCTTTAGCATAGACAGCGATCGTCAGGCAGACCTGGACGGCGGTTCTATCTCGGCCGCCGTGCAACAGGCCTTTCGCGAGTGCGACATTGTACTGTCGCCGCAGGCCGAAGTCTCGGTCACCGAGCCGGGGCTGGAATGGCGCATCCGCGAAGGGCGACAGGTCTACCTCGTCTGCCGCGAAGGCGACCAGCTCCACTTCTACCCGGCCACCCACCTCAATCGCGCCTATCGCCTCATCGGCCCGCCTTTTGCGGCTCGACGGCGACGAAGAAACCGGACGCCTGGAGCGCCTGATTCAGGAAAGCGTGCACCACCTGGAGGCCTTCGCCCTCAGAGTGCGCGCCCTGCCCATCGGCAATTTGCCGCGCAAACACCACTTGCTGCGCGACGAAATGCAGAAGGGCTTGCAGCGCACCGGCGAAGTACTGGAACACTACAGCCGCCTCTTCGACAAGGTCGACAAAGCCATCAGTCCCTTTATGGGCATCGTCTCTTTTACTCCGGGCGGCACCTCCGACTTCTACGTGCGCTGGTTCGGCCGCCTCAAAGATTTTCTCGACTTCGAGCTGCCCTTTTTGCAGGGCAAGGCCGGCGACCTCAAAGCGACCATGGATCGCGAACAAACGTTCTACCTGGAAAAACACCTCACCGCCCAGGTCCTCGAAGCGATCATCACCCCCAACATTGCCCAGGTCATCCAGTACCGCCTGCCCATCGCCGCCGACGAAGAAGAAGAGCAGATGGACGTTGAGCCCCGCAAACTGTCGGCGCAGGAATTGGCCACCATGCTGGCCGACTACTACTGCCTGATCTCCTATCTGCACGCCGTGCCGCGCGGCCTCTTTGGCGTCGAGCGCGACATCTTCTACAACGTGCGCAAAAAGCGGACTTTTGCCATAGAGGTTTTGCGCCACGGCATGGGGCGCACCGGCAAAGATGAGTAATAGGGCTTTGATTTTTGACATCCCCATATTAAACTCTTTCGGCAATTGATTTTCCCACACATATCATAAGCAGAGCGTCACCAGATAAGGGACATTCTCCTGGACATATGTTCCGCTTTTTGCCATTTATAATCGGCGCCCTGCTGGCCGCCTGGAAGTCGGTCGCCGCCCAAATCGACCTCACCCAACTCAGTCTCGAAGACCTCATGCACATCGAGGTCTCGCTCACCTCGCGCACCGCGGAGCGGCTGATCGACACGCCTGCCACCGTCTACATGCTCACCGGCGCCGACCTGCGCCGCTCGGGAGCGACCACCGTGCCCGAGGCGCTGCGCCTGGTGCCGGGCGTGGAAGTGGCGCGCATAGACGCCAATAAGTGGGGCGTGGCCACCCGCGGTTTTAACGGCCGCTTTGCCAATAAACTGCTGGTGCTCATCGACGGCCGCGCCGTCTACACGCCGTTTTTCTCGGGCGTCATGTGGGAAATCAAAGACGTGTTGCTGGAAGACGTCGAGCGCATCGAAGTGATCCTTGGTCCCGGCAGCACCCTGTGGGGGGCCAACGCCGTCAACGGCATCATCAACATTGTCACCGCCGCCGCGCAAGAGACGCCGGGCGGGCTGGTGAAGGTAGGCGCCGGCACCGAGGAGCGCGGCCTGCTGCGGCTGCGCTACGGCGGCAGTCTAAACGAGCGCACCCATTTTCGCATCTACGCCAAGGCGGCCGCCCGCGCCGACGACTGGCAAACCGGCCGCGGCGGCTTTCGCCTCGACCACAGCCTCAAATCGGACGGCGCGCTCACCTGGCAGGGCGCCCTCTACCGGGTGGAAAGGGGCCAAATCTATCGCCTCCCCCAACTTACCCCGCCCTACGTGCAAATTGGTCGAAGACGACACCCGCCTGGCCGGCGGCCATCTGCAGGGGCGCTGGCGCCACACCTTTGCCGACTCCGCCGAAGTGCGGCTGCAACTCTATTACGACCGCACCGAATGGGACGACCAGCTGATCGGCGAGACGCGCGACACCTACGAACTCGATTTCCAGCACCGCTTTAACTGGCGCCAGCGCCAGCAAGTGGTCTGGGGCCTGGTCTATCGCTTCACCACCGACGACTTTGACAATTCGCCCATCTTTGCACTCCACCCCGAGCGTCGCAGTTCTCCTTTATATCAAAACTGTGGGAACTTCGTCTAAGTCATTTATAAATAATTACTTATACATACATATATATATTGAAATTTGTAGCTTGTTGATAAATAATCACTTACGAATTTCAACCTTACAAAAATCCGCTCAAAA